>JAJRPH010000223.1 GCA_024280875.1 Deltaproteobacteria bacterium
AAAAGTTAAATATTGGGCCTAAATCAGGGCTAAATTATAGCGTATTTTCTTTTATTTTAATTTGTTATCTTGGCCCGACCCCATTCGACCCCATTCGACCTTCCCCTTGCTTTTATTCTTTCGGCCCGGAACAATACACCTGGTTGGAGACAAAATTTTAATATTGCTTAAAATTTTTGGTAAACAGATCCGCCAGATGCCGGGCTTTCGCATCATAAGCATTCTTGTCCTTCCAGGTGTTACGGGTCATCAGTATTTCCGACGGAACGCCCGGGCAGGATACCGGGACGCTGACACAAAAGAACGGATCCTGGGAATACGCCACATCATCCAGTCGGCCTTCCAGGGCCGCATTGATTAATGCCCGGGTATACTTGATGGATATGCGTTCTCCAACACCATATGGGCCGCCGGTCCATCCGGTATTGACCAGCCAGCAGCGGGCATTGTGTCTTTCAATTTTTTTGGCCAGCAGCTTGGCGTATTCACTCGGATGAAGGGGCATAAACGGTGCGCCAAAGCAGGTGCTGAAAGTCGCCTTGGGCTCTGTGACCCCTTCTTCGGTTCCGGCAACTTTTGCGGTATATCCGAGGAGAAAATGATATGCTGCCTGATCAAGAGTGAGTTTTGAAATCGGGGGCAGGACGCCGAAAGCGTCCGCCGTTAAGAAGATTAGATTTTTCGGGTGGTCTCCCACCCCTCCTTTTACGATGTTGTTCAGGTGTGTCAGCGGGTAGGCGGCCCGGGTATTTTCCGTAATGCTGTCATCCTCTAGGTCCACATACCGGGTTTCCTCGTCGCACACGACATTCTCAAGAATGGTGCCGAATTTCCGGGTGGTTTCATATATTTCAGGTTCCGCTTCTTTTGAAAGTCGAATCACTTTGGCATAGCAGCCGCCCTCAAAATTGAAAATTCCGTCATCACTCCAGCCATGCTCATCATCCCCGATCAATGCGCGTTTTGGGTCAGCCGACAGGGTGGTTTTTCCAGTCCCGGAAAGACCGAACAGCAACGCGGTATCACCTTTTTCCCCCACATTGGCGCTGCAATGCATGGACAAAACGTTTTTTTGGGGCAGAATGTAATTTAATGCGCTAAATACGGATTTCTTGATTTCACCCCCATAGTAAGTTCCCCCGATAAGGACCAGTTTTTTGCTAAAATTGATCAGGATAAAAGTTTCGGAATGGATGTCATCCAACTGGGGGGTTGCCATAAATTTGGGCATGGCAATCACTGTGAATTCAGGGGCAAATCCGGGCAGCTGGCTGCGATCGCGGACACGGATCAGGAGGTTTCTGGCAAAAAGAGACTGCCAGGCATATTCGGTAATCACCCGGACGGCCAGGCAGTATTTTTTATCAGCGCCTGCATATACATCCTGGATGAACAGTTCCCGGTCCTGCATGTAGGCTTTGAGTCGTTCAAATATATAATCAAATTTTTCAGGATCATACGCGATATTGACATCGCCCCAGTTGATTTTGTTTTCGGTATTTTCATCCCTGACGATGAATTTGTCATTCGGGGCTCGTCCGGTGCTGATCGGTGATTCAGTCGGTCGGACAATAATCAGGGGGCCCAGGTGCGACATGACCCCTTCGCCTCTTTTTGTGGCCTGTTCATACAGCTTGGGAGAGCTTAAATTCCAGTGTGCTTTTTTGATATTCCTGATTCCCAGGTATTCAAGTCCGGGTTCCAGTTTTTTTAGCTCATGGAAAGGTTTCATATCGCCTCCTTAAAAAGTGGTCTGCCCCTTGGCAAAGAGTGAAAGATAAGGAATTATTTTTTCCTGTCGGTTTTATTTTTTTTTCGTGCTTCTATCGCAAGATCCCTGACTTTTTCAATATCCTCATCCGAGAATACGCCGTTGACGCCGGAAATAGCAGCCAGTTTCATACCGTGTTTTAATCCCATTTTATAAATGGTTTTTACCTTTTCCCATTCAATGTCCCGGCCGATGGTGAATACTTCATAGCGGCGGTCTAAAGCCAGAACAATGGTTTCCGCCAGGCACGCGTATACAACTTTTGGCGGCAGTCCGATATCTTTCATTTTCGGATCACCGGGCAGCAGGATCTCGCCGGATTCGATCACCAGTACATCCGGGCGTTTGGCAACATCTTCGGGTGAAAGGTCCAGCGGTCGGGCAACATCGGTGATGACACATCCTGGCTTGACTTTAGTGATATCCAAAATCTTTTTTCCCATGCCGGACGTTGCCGTAACGATAACATCCATGTCTTCCAGGTATTTATCCGGATTAACAACAGTATGGAGTTTAACTTTCGGGGTTTCCTTTTGGATTGATTCTTTTAATGCCATCAATTTAATAATATTGCGGCCGCATAAATAGACTTCGTCAAACGCCATGGCCAGGAGGCGGCTGCATACCGATCCGATGGCGCCGGTGGCGCCGAATACCATAGTTTTTCCTTTAATCTTCCGGCCTTCATCAATTTGTATCAGTCCCATTCGCCGCACAGCATCTGCCGCTGCCCATAAAGCGCCCGAAGCGCTGTAGCTGTTTCCCGTGGTAATGGGAATGTCCGCTTTATTGGCCACCGTAACACCTGCATCACCAACAACCTTGGTAAACGCACCCAGTCCCATGATCTGTGCGCCCAGTCGTTTGGCCATCCGTGCGGCCATGAGCAGCCGTTTATATGTAAATTCCGGTGAATGTGACATCATTTGTTTTGGGGTTCCGCCTACTGTAATCAGCCATCCCTCCGCCTCTACGCCGGCAGGGGATTTAATGCCGGTCACTTTGGAATAGACCCAGGGCGGAGCGTAGGCAATAATTTTCTCAACAGCATCCACGGCTCCGGGGACATTGATAAATGGTTTTACGGTTTTTTCCAGCTTAAACTGTTCCTGGGACAGCGGGTGGATAACAAATGCAAACCGGCTGATTTGTTTTGGTTTTCCGGATGGGTACACCAGCCTGGGCCGTAGTCCAGTTTTTGTACTGCTCATAAGTTCCAGCATCTCTTCATCCGTTATCTGATGCTGTTTTTTGTCCAGAGCGGCAATCACAAGTGCCTCCAGCACATTGACGCCAACGACCCGTTTTAGCAGTTTTGGTGTGGTGTCGATGATCACGTCAACGCCATGGTTCTTGAAAAATTCAATACGGTCATCATAGGCAGTGCTGGTGATAATGGTCTTGCCGGCCAGGTCTTCAGGAGTGCAGTCACCTACATAATCATAAAAATTGTGATAGGGCACCACAATAATGTGGGCCTTTTGCATGGCTTTGCGCAGAATATATGTATTCCATTTTTTGATCGGAATCGCCGAAGATATCAGGCGCTTGCTCGGTACCCATTTTAAAACATCATGCATTCCTTTGCCGTAAAGGTCTAAATCTCTGAATGAATGTAAAAATTTTGAAATTCCATTGTCAATGACCGGATCCGCAAAAGTAAGATTTTCAGTAAATTCCGACATGACTTTTGCCATGCGGTAATTTGTCATTCCGGAAAGGAACAACACCCGGGCATTGCTGAAATAGCCGTTGTGTTCAAACTGAAGCGAGCGGATTGCCCATTCCTGTGCAACGCTGATCAGGTGGTCACCGGTAGTTACCGGCGTCTTGAGGCGTGATCTTAATTTTGCAATTTTAGCTGAATCATCCCGGACATAATCAAGAAGGCTTGAAGCTAAATTAATCAACGTATTATGCTTGTTGGGGGCAGGCAGCTTTACACTGCCGAGACCAAAAGCGTCAGTTTCGGCATCTAACTGGACCAGTAAATCGATTACCTTGTCATAGTCTCCGTTTGTACCGATACGTTTGATTTTAAATTTCTGTCCTAAAAAAGTTGTTTGGAATTCATAGTTATTAGAGCTTGATCCAAGACTGATACTGATAACCTGCTTCATTGATTTCCTCCTAAAAAGATGAATAGGGTCGCTGTCCGAAGTAGAAAAAGATTGTCTTAAATTGATTTTTAAAGTTCAATAACATAATGTATTATCAGAAATTTCAAAACACACAAGAAATTAATTTGAGCCATCCAAAACAGGAAATGTGTTTGGGACGATAGGTCGTGAAATACATTATCTGGTAATTTTATATTGTTTTTTCGCGACATACAATTTAATAATAGCAGATACCCATGGACGATTTGATTCCTGAACAGGAAATGTCCGGCGAATAATTTTTAAAGGAATTTTAAATGCCGCATCTCAAAGTCGCTCTTGTAGAAGCCATCTCCAAATCAACTCATGTATACAGTCGAACCTATCTGCCGCGTGCCGGTGTTGCCACACTGGGCGCTGTGTTGAAAAAGCTTGGATACGCATGTGATATTTTTATTCATTTGATGTCCGACGAAGAAGAAAAGAGATTGGAAACATATGATATTGTCGGCATTGGTTCATTATCCAGTACCATCGAAGAGGCCTATTTGCTGGCGGATCACCTGAGAAGTAAAAATATACCGGTGGTCATGGGCGGTCCCCATGTGACGTTTATGCCGGAAGAAGCTATAGAACATTGTGACTTTGTTGTGCTGGGGGAAGGGGAACTTGCATTGCCGGAACTTTTAGCGGCGATTGAAAACAAAATGTCTCCGGAAAGTATAAAGGGAATCGCTTTTAAACGGTCTGACGGGACCATTCATTATACAGGCCCGTCTGATTTTGTTGATTATAAATCCCTGCCGTCTCCTGATTTTACGCTTTCTCCTCATGTTACGCCTGGAAATATTCCGCCGATGATAACGACTTCGCGCGGATGTCCCCATGATTGTTCTTTTTGTAGTGTGACCTCAGTTTTTGGGAGAAAGTATCGTTTTAAGAGCAAGGAACAGGTCATTTCTGAATTACAAGCAGTAAAGCATCGGAGTGTCTGTTTTGGAGATGATAATTTTTGCGCAAATTCTGTTCGGACAAAAAAGCTGCTGCGTGAGATAATCGTCGCTGACGCCGTTCCCTTAAGATGGTCTGCTCAGATGTGCGTAGACGCAGCGTCGGATAAAGAATTACTCGGACTGATGGCTGAAACCCGATGTCGAATTGTATATGTGGGGATTGAATCCGTAGATCCTGAAACATTAAAAAAATACGGCAAGGCCCACCAGGTCGATGCCATTAAACAATGCGTGGACAATCTTCATGAACATGGTATCGGCATTCACGGGATGTTTGTGGTCGACAGTGGCGATAAACCCGAAGCTGCCCAAAATATTGTTGATTATGCCATTAAAGCAGATATTGATACGATCCAGATTTTTTCGATAACCCCTTTTCCCGGAACACGGGCGTTTACTGAAAATAAAAACAGGATCATCCACCAGCAATGGAGCAAATATGACGGGATGCATGTAGTGGTAACACCTGATAAGTGTACTGCTTATGATATGCAGATGGCCATCGTAGACCAGATGAACCGGTTTTACAGCCTTAAACGGGCACTGACCGCTTACAAAAAAAATCGGGGCTGGCGTGTAAAATACCGACTGGGCGGACACATTCTAATGCGTAGCTGGGTGAAGGAAAATAAAACGTATCTGGAAAACCTGCGATCCGGTTTTCAGGAAAGCGACACTGACATCAAGGGGGCGAGGGCTGCCGCGTATGCGCCATTGGGGGCTGCTACGAAATAGTTATTTTTTGTATCCATCCACCATGGAAAAGATCCATGGCCGGAAAGCAATCAACAGGCCGGTGTTATGGCTTTTATTCTGGGGGAGTGCTTTGTCGATCTCTGTTAATTCATAATATTCTTTTCTAGTTCTAAAAGAAATTTTAAGGATTCATCTTCGGAAACCTCATAATCCTTTATAATACTTTCCGGAGAACGACCGTTTAAGAGCAGGTAAAAGAAGATCAGGAGTTTGGGATTGTCCGATAATACAGTTTCCTGATGACCTGTCAGGATATTGGGGCCTGTTTCAGCATCCACACTGATTTTTGCCAGGTCATATCAGGTGTAAATGGCCCTTAGCAACAAGCTTCAGGTGCGCTTCTGGTCTACATGTGCTGACTATTGGGCGCCTGAGGATTCAGTTCCTGACGGCATTGACCATCCGGTTTTTTTAAAAATTCTGTACATGAAAAACGGTAAAAACCAGAATCGGGAAGGACACATGATCATCCCGTCACTTGTCTGAAAATAGATCGTTTTGCTGTTATTCTGGGGTGCAGGCACTTTTTTGAGTTTTGTAACATCATACCAGACGCCTTTTATGTTCATCAGAAGCACTCCAAAAGCCCGCAGTCTGTTGATCAATTCAGCATGTGAATATTTTGATGGGTTATCAATGATTGTGATTTTTTTTGAATCTTTTTTTAAAAAATAATTTCCTGAACCCGCCTGGACCTGGCCGGGTTCCCGTTTCATGATGATTTTTAGCAGACAGGGGATATCCTTTGCCGCCTGGACCGCTTTCGCATGTTCAAGGTCAGAAACGCTGGAATCGGCTTTAACGGGTACCTGACCTTTAATTAACATGTTCCCTTCATCAAATTTTTCGTTTAAACGGTGAAATGTGTAGCCGGTTGCCGAATCCTGATGGTATACCGACCAGCATGTCGCCATCAATCCCCGGTACGTTGGCAGACGGCCGTTATGGTAATTGACGGCGTATTTGAATGTTTTCAGCAGGTCCGGGCTGAATTTTTGAAGGCAATAAAAAGAAAGAGCAACGGTCGGTTAGAGTTCGGTTCTTACCTGTCGTATGAATTCTGTATGATTGATGTTATTCTCCGGAGGAATAAGGACTTTAAAATGGTGTTGCCGGGCCAGTCTATCAATATTGATTGGCAGGGCATGTGAGAATTTCTGATGCTGGGTTTTATCAAAAAAGGTTTTGACCTTTGTTTTCAGTACCGTCCGGGAATGCCGATACATGAGGTGATGGTGTTTTTCATAGTTTCTGACACATATACCGGCAATTTGGAAGTTACTCATTCCAGTCACTGCTTTTAACGTGGCATTAATTAAGAGGGTGGGAACAAGCAGTGTTGAAAAATCAGTGAATATTATGATTCGATCCATGTTTATTCTTTCAGATAAGTCTTGAAATCCAGTAGTTTGCCGGATTTTTCACGTTGAATGTGATTTGTCAGGCGGATCTGAACCGTTGCATAGGGAAAATCCTTGCGTAAGAAGAGATTAATTTCCTTTTCAATTTTTTTTGAATAAAATTTTGTGGGTACAATTAGAATCAGAAAAAGATCCAATGCTTTTTGAATTATTTGAAATTCATGAATATATTGACCTAAATACCAGATACGAGAAACGATTGAAGTGGTTGAAATTTTTGATCCATCCTGTTTTTTTAAACATTGATGCATCCGGCCGGAAATGGATTTCATCAGGGGAAACGTTCGACCGCAGGTGCACGGCCTGTCCAGGGGCGTGCCCAGGTCATGAAGATTGTATCGGAGAAACGGAAATGCTAGATTATCCAGCACCGTGCATACAATTTCTCCTTCTTCGCCCAGTTTTACAGGATTCCCGTTTTTTACAAATTCCATAATCACGCAGTCAACGGCAATATGATAGCCATTATGCTTCCGGCACTCATAAGCAATATTTTCGGTTTCAAAAGTGCCGTAAATATCGATGATTTTTGTTTGAAATACGGACTCAATTCTGCGTCGGGAATAGGTGCTCAGCATTTCCGAATCTGTGAAAATGATCCTCGGCGAATGGACGGGAATTCGTTCTTCCAGAATTTTGGATGCCATCAGTTGAAATGTTGAGCCGTAACCCCTCATTACCTTAGGCTTCTTTTGTTGCATGAGATCTATTTGGAGACTTGGATCAAGGCCTGAATAAAATTGGTAATCTTTTAGAAACCCCAGTTTCTGATGAAGCCTTTGTTCTTTCTCCGGCCGTCCCCTGAACCATAACAGGCGATTCATCAGTCCGATGCCGTTGGTAATATAAGGCCTCAAGAACTGGGCTTTTCGCAGCTGATTATATTGAAGGTCAACGAAAAAATTTAAAATATGGCCGCTGGTACCGGAAGTGCTGATGGATTTCAGGTGCTCAGTCTTTTTTATCCGATTGTCCAGAAAAAAAGATGGGGCATTCCCGGTGAGGTCATCCTTGTCTATGATGGGAATTTTGTATAAATCCTCGACTGTCTGGATGTCATTCGGGTGGAGATTAATCTTTTGGAATTGATTCCGGTAAAACGGGACGTGCTTGTAAGCATGACAGACCAGCCGTTTCAGTTTTTTATTCTGAATCATGCGAAGCTCTTTTATAGGGCGCCGTTCGTTTCGCATCAGTTGAATGAAGTGAAAATATTTATTGTTTATCATGCGTTTGACCTTATGGTTTGCATCCTTCAATGAACAGCTCATCCCAAATCTGCACACTGAGAATAGCCATCAACGCTCTTGAAAAGTTATTTTTTTCTGCCCGATGCTGATTTAATAATTGCCGGACAAACGACGGGTTGAAATATCCCTTTTTTCTTAACTGGGGTTCTGAAAAGAAATACTTGATATATTCCGGCATATTTTCGCTCAACCAGGGCCCGCTGGGAGCGAGCAGCCCCTTTTTTTTGCGGTTTGTAATTTCAGGCGGCAGATGATGTGCCATGGCTTTTCTGAAAATATATTTTTCCTTCAAGCGTTTCATTTTAAGTGACGGCGGTATTTGCGTGCAGAGTTCGATCA
>JAJRPH010000224.1 GCA_024280875.1 Deltaproteobacteria bacterium
AATCGTTTTCGTTTCAATGAGTTTTCCTCCTGTTGCTGTTGATTACAATTGTGTTGGTTATTTTTGCAGGGTTTTGACATATTCTTCAGGTGAAAGCTGCTGAACCGCTTCAATCTCATTTTTGTGTTTAGGGTTCTGAAGTATTCGGAGTCTTTTTAACCGGATGGGGTCATGGAGATATGAATCGATCATTGTTTTAATTTCCAAGTCTTCTGGAACCGAACTGTCAAGATGGTTCGTGCTGTTTTTAAAGTCAATAATATCATTATCTTCTGAAAAATTAATTTCGAGATATCCGATGGTTGTTCCGTTGCTTCCGGAATCCAGAATAACCGGCTCTTTTTTAATGATACGATCTCCGGTCGAATTTTTCTTGCAATCGTCGGCTGTCTGAGCAGATGTGTCTTCCTTTCCGGATACGATAGCCACGTCGATCCCTTTCGTATTTTGAACAAAAAGCCGTGTGGCTTTTGGAGAACACAGGGACAGGAGAATCACAAGATCAGTTTTTTGTTTCAATTCGGGCAGATATTGGTTGATGGCAAGCTCCGGTGAAATAATGTCATACTGATCGATGTAAGAAGAATCCGGCCAGTCGCTGAGCGCATTGGCCGGCAAAATGCCGAGTATGCCTACACGGATTGATCCAACGGATTTGATCACAAAAGGTTCGGCAACCGGTCCTTTAGTGCTTTTTCGTATCAGGTTGGATGTGATGACCGGAAATACGGGCAATTGTCTGTTTAATATGCTTTGCGGGCAGCAGATCTCATTTAATCCGGCATTTACGGCTGCATATCCCATGGTTTCCATGGCTTTTAAGATGATATCAGTCCGTTTTGTCGGATTTTCACCGATAATGGGGCAGGTATTGCCGCTGTCTAATAAGAGAACAGGTTGTTCAGTGTTTTGAATCGATTTTACCAGCGTGGACCGTCGGGCAAGACCGCCCGAATCTCTCCCCTTTCATTTGAGCAAAGGCAGTATCGCCCCCTGAGTATTGCCCGTATAGAGAATCACCAGTTGCTGGGCATGAACAGCCGATACTTTTAAGGATAGAAGGGTTATTGCTATAAATGCGTTGGCAATTAATTTGTTTTTCTTCATGTGATGTCTCCGATGAAATTATACAAGATGTGCACTAATATATAACAATAGTATACAATATATGACAAAAAATCAGTTTTTTTTATTGTTATATTAATAGTGAAAATGGTAATAACTGAATACAGAGTAATTGTCAATCGGGACTTTTATAAGTTCAGCGCGATATTCGGGCGGCTTAAAATTTTGGCGTGATTTTTGCATTAATTTAATAATAAATTATTTCATTAATTCGATTAAAAGGAGTATTTATGTTCATGATGCGACAAATATATAATGTGTTTCTGGTTGCAGTTCTTTTTGCGGCTATGTTTGCTGGAAACGCATACAGCGCGACATTGTCTGTCCCTTCCTCATATGCAACGATTCAAGATGCCATCGACCAAGCCTCTGACGGAGATGTCGTCAATGTTGACAATGGCACTTATTCTGGATCCGGAAATCAGGATTTAAACTTTAACGGCAAGGCCATTATTGTTCAGTCTGTCAGCAATGATCCGACAAGATGCATTATCGATTGTGGCGGAATCACCCGGGGAGTGACGTTCGATAGCGAGGAAGGCAATGATTCGCAGTTGATTGGATTTACCATTCAAAATGCCTACACTGAAGGTCACGGCGCTGGTATTTATATTACGAATGCATCCCCGGTTATTGATAATTGTATTATTCTTGATAACTGGGCCATCGGCCAGGGCGCCGGTATACGTTGTTCCTTGAATTCGAATGCAATCATAAGAAATTGCCGCATCAGAGGGAATCACACAAATGACTTTGGCGGGGGAATTGCCATTCAAGCTTATTCTTCCGTGCTGGTTGACAATTGCGAGATTATTAAGAATGTAGCTGCCGGCGGTGGCGGCATTTTTGTGTATTATCAATCCAACCCTGTAATTAGAAATTCAGATATTAGTTACAATACTGCCGTTGCCACATCGGGAAAGTTTGGAGGGGGGGGGGTTTTTGGTATGTCGGAAACATCTCCGACTTTGATTGATTGTACCATCAGTCATAATGAATCATATGATCTTGGCGGCGGGATGGCTTTTGTTGAATTATCTTCCTTTACCATGGAAAACTGTGAATTGTTTTCAAATACAGCCGCCTACGGGGGAGGGATTTATAATGAAGGCTATTATGCATATAAGGTCGGTCGACTGGAAATCAAGCAATGCAAAGTTTATTCAAATTATGCCCCAAGCTTTGGCGGTTTATATTTCGGGCCAGGGAATCCATTGATTGAAAATAGCCTTGTTTATGATAATCAATCAGACTTTACAGGCAATGGTATCTATCTCAACGCGGCAATTCTGGAAGTGAACTCCTGCACCATTGCTAATAATTTTTCAGTCGGAGACGGATATAGAGATTACGGTATCTTTTGCAACGATGCGGAAGTCACGGTTTTGAATTCCATTATCTGGGGGCATCAAGATTCATCGGTATATTATAATGCATCCGGCAAAGCATCCATTTCCTACTCGGATATCCAGGGCGGTTTTTCCGGAACCGGCAATATCAGTGATGATCCTTTGTTCCTCGATGCAGGTGATTATCATTTGTTGGATAATTCACCATGTATTGGGGCTGGTACTTCAGACGGCGCTCCGGCTGAGGATTTGTATGGCAACTCAAGATCAGTGCCGCCTGCCATGGGTGTGTATGAATTTATGACGATCCCCGGTTTTAGATCACTTGATTTGTCCCTGACAGGCGATGGTATTTCCCCACCTGCCCCGACAGGGTCCATCGGTGATGGCTATACGCTGATGTTCGACCCCAATGACACTCATTATGACATCGGGGTGAATAATTTTTCAACAACGACGCCTTTGAAAAGTGGATTTTATCCGTTTTATATAACCTCGGTTTCGGACAGTACTGCGTTTTCAAGCTACTGGAGGGATAAGGGAATTGATTCCTCTCTGGATAAATGTTCAGCTGATTTCCGTCTCTGGGAATCGGTAAATGTCAGTGACCCCTTATATGCCGAGGATTTTCAAACCGATCCGGGATATACGATTCAGAATTCAATCCCCCATAAAGATGATTCCTGGAACTGGGATGCCGCCAACGAATGGCTTGATGTGCAGGTTTACGACACGGCCGATGATGTCCAGAAGTTTGCCGTCAGTGATCCCTTCAGCATCATCCAGCATTCATCGTTTATTTTCCAGTATGACCTTTATGTGAATTACATGGGCGTGAGCACGGACATACAGATAGGTATGGGACAGACACCGGTTGACGGCAGCAGTGATTTTCATGTAGCGGCATTCAGGTACAATACATCGACAGACTGGCCTTTCCGGTTTTCAATTACCGATGGGAATAGTAACGGCACAGAATCGTCTGTTGCCGCCGTAAATACGTGGTATCGGGTGACTATCGACTATGACCAGAGCGCCGGGACCGCTGATATCACCATTACCGAAAGAGACACGGGAGGGGTATTCTTTTCCCAGAAGAATGTGGCGTTTGACCCGATACCGTTTGACCGGGTCTGGATTGGGAGCCACACCTCGGGTGGTGAGGGCTACCGTGCCCAGGCACGCTTTGATAACGTGATGATTATGGATTCAAATAAAAAACCGGCATTTTATCTGCATGTAAACGAAAGCGGCGAGGTACAGCTGGTTGACGGACCATTACGGGATTCCACAGGCACTCTGGCTGGTTGCCAGGGATCAGACGACGGGACCCATGATAAAATCGAAATTGTGGGGGGCAATTTATGCAATACGCCCCTTGGCACGTGTATGACGGAATTAACGGTTTTACCGGGGATGGCTATTTCAGGTGAGGTTGAAATTAAAGTCCGGGCCACGGCGCTCAGGCCGTTTTTTCCGGTGGGTTGGTGCATCTCCTGGGCTGATGATAACCAGTACGGGTATAATGAAATTATCAATCGGGCGCCTGCCGGAGACAGTCAGTATACCGTCAAAATCGATCAGACAGCCCCCTTGAGCGTGGGAACATATTATATGATATTTGCCGGCGGAGATAATACATCCGGTGCGGATAACCTGTTCGCAAACAAGTGCGGATCGATAAATCCCGCAACCGACGACTGGAACAATGGGGATGACATGGCTGACCTGGGTGATGACGCGTATTGTCTGTCAAACTGGCAGCACTGGCTCAGTGTCCCCGGCAATGATGCCGGCTGTGATGTGGAACCGGGCATTGCAATGATTAAAGTGAATGTGGTAGATGAAGGTTCCCTGCCGGCTTTCAGGATGCCCGGGGATTATCCGAATCTGGTTTATAGCTATGAAGGGCGGATTGAAGGGGCCAATGGCGTGACATCAAAAATCATTCCGATTGCCTTAGATGTCCAGAATATTCTTTTGCAGATTGACGATGTGGACCAGGATCTGATGGATGATAACTGGGAAGTCGATAATTTTGGAGATATCACGGTCACCGACGGTACCGGAGACTGGGATAATGACGGATATTCGAATTACTGGGAATACAAAAATGGCACCGATCCCAAAGACGGCACCACTCCCCCCTGGGGAACCGGGTATGATTATCGGACAGATGATAATTTCGACTCAGCTCTCTGGACACTTGATATTGATGGCAATGGTGAAGTTAAGGCCTTGACGGACGGGATTCTGGCTATTCGTTATCTTCTGGGTTTTCAGGCCGGCGGAGATACATGGATCGATGGGGCGTTGGGAGCCGGGGCCACCCGGACATCAGCCAGCCTGATTGAAGATTACATCCTAACCGGCATGAACATGCTGGATGTTGACGGCAATGGCGAGACAAAGGCACTGACCGACGGCATTCTGGTTATCCGGTATCTGTTGGGTTTCCCAGCCGGCGGAGATACATGGATCGACGGCGCGCTGGGATCAGGTGCCACCCGGACAACGGCTGCTGAGATCGAAGCGTATATCGCGTCTTTAATGCCCTCGCAGCCGTAAATAACAAACATGTTATAGATGACTCATTGAACACAATATATATTTGATTTGGAGATTAAGAATGCCGAAATCCTTTTTAACGCATCGATTGTCAACAATAGTAATTACGACTTTTTTCATCCTCATGCTCGGCTGCGTTGCGGCAATGCCGGCATCAGCGGCTAGCCAGATAATAAACCTGTCTTCTTCACCATCAAGTCCGGGGCTTGGTCAGAGTTTTACTGTGACTGCCACCTATGACGTGAGTGACGGGGATAATACGTTGTTCGGTATTGGATTGCATTTCCATTATGATTCATCACAGGTCACATTTAATAACTGTAGCAATATCAATTCGACAAATTCCAGTATAACACCCTCATGTTCAGATCAGGCAGAAACGGATAGTGACGGCGATTCAAGTACTGATCGAGAGGTCCAGATATCATGGACGAATTTTTCGGGTGAATGGCCCAATCAGACATTACCTCTTGATCTGGTGGATCTGAGCTTTACCATGGACAGCGCCGGAACAACATCAATCAACGTTACGGCCTATGAGCTTTCCGGTGTGTATACATTCAGCGGCGACAGCCTGGACTATACGGTGTGTGACACCCTTTCCATTGACACTTTTACTGCTGACAGCCCTGTTTGCAGCGGCACCGACAGCACCCTGTCCTGGACAACCACCGGGGCGACCAGCCTGTCAATTGATAACGGCGTTGGAACAGTTACAGGCACCAGTAAGACTGTTTCACCAACCGTAACGACGACTTACACATTAACGGCCCAAAATGATTGCGGCGACTCGGTGACCGATACCGTCACCGTCACCGTGGACAATGCACCGTCCATCACCAGTTTTTCCGCCTTGCCGACTTCCATCTGCAGCGGCACCAGCAGCACCCTGTCCTGGACAACCACCGGGGCAACCAGCCTGTCAATTGATCAGGGTGTCGGCACGGTGACGGGCACCAACACGGATGTTTCCCCCACTACCACTACTACTTATACGCTAACCGCCACCAACAGTTGCGGGTCAGTGACTGAAACCGTGACGGTCACTGTGGGCGGCAGCCTGCCCACCATCACCAGTTTTTCCGCTTTGCCGACTTCCATCTGCAGCGGCACCAGCAGCACCCTGTCCTGGACAACCACCGGGGCGACCATCCTCTCAATTGATCAGGGTGTCGGAACGGTGACGGGCACCAGCAAGAGTGTATCCCCATCCACCACCACCACGTATACCCTGACCGCCACCAATGACTGCGGGTCGGTGACCGATACCGCGACCGTGACCGTCAATACCGGGCCGGGCATCACCAGTTTTTCCAGTTCCAAAACCACCATTTGCCAGGGTGATAGCGTCACCCTTTCCTGGGCCATCAGTAATGCCGACAGCGCCGGCATCGACAACGGTGTCGGGCCTGTCAATAAAACGTCAGGGAGTACCTCCGTGACGCCGTCTTCCACCACCATGTATACATTATCCGCCATCAACACATGTGATACAACAACACAGACCGTGACCGTGACCGTGGTAGAAGGACCGCCGACCATCAACAGTTTTTCCGTAAGTTCCCCAACCATCTGCAGCGGTGATCCGGTGACCTTGTCCTGGGATGTCACCGGGGCTTCGTATATAAGTATTGATCCGGGTATGCCCACTGGATTAAATCCTTCGGGTTCAATGGATGTCTACCCCACGGAAACCACCACCTATACCCTGAGTGCGAGCAACCTTTGCACCACGGGAAGTCCCGATGTCACCCAAACCGTGACCGTGACGGTCAATGACACGCCGGTAGTCACCAGCTTTTTGGCCAGTCCGGCCAATATTTCTTCCGGCGGCAGCACCACGCTGTCTTGGAATGTGGCCAATGCCGACACTGTGAAAATTGATGATATCACAGTGAATTATATCAGCGGAACCAAACTCGTTTCACCGACAAGCACGACGACCTATACCATTTCAGCCACCAATGGATGCGGCACAACCACGAAACAGATCACCGTGGGTGTGGATTGCCCGGTGCCGGTGATCGAGAGCTTTACCGCCACTCCGGCACAGATCACGTCCGGGCATACGGCCAACCTGTCCTGGACCATTTCCGGGGCCGCCAGCGCCACCATTGATAATGGCGTGGGCACGGTCAATGCCTTAAGCGGCAATAAAAACGTGTCCCCCACGGAAACCACCACCTACACCCTGACCGCCAC
>JAJRPH010000225.1 GCA_024280875.1 Deltaproteobacteria bacterium
GCTTTTGCCGGGTTACAACAGAAAGTGATCGATATGGCAGCAAACCTTGAGAGGAAAGAAACCATTCCCATGGTCAAAGCGCAGATGGCATTCATTCAGGTGGTTCAGACCGATGAGTACTGGCAGGATATCACGTTACCCATGCTGGAGCGGCTTCGGAAAAATCTGCGGGATCTCATCACGTTTGTGGAAAAAGAGATACGGAAACCGGTGTATACGGTGTTGGAAGATGAAATGGGTGAAGCACAAGAAATCAATATTAAAGGATTTAATGTGGGTGTTAACATCATCCAATATCGAAAGAAAGTGGAACAGTTTATCCGGGAAAATGATGACCATATTACTATTCACAAGCTCAGGTTCAATAAAGCCCTGACCGCCTCTGACCTGTCCGAGCTGGAGCGGTTTTTGTTTGAATCCGGTGAAATCCAGGGCCGGGCTCAGTTTGAAGCAGTCTTTGGCAAACAGGAATGCCTGAGTGTGTTCATTCGTTCCCTGGTCGGCCTGGACCGTGAAGCCGCCAAAAAAGCCTTTTCCAAATTTCTTGATGATACCCCGTTTAATACCAGCCAGATCCGTTTTGTCGAGATGATCATCGACCACCTGACTCAAAAAGGCGTGATGGATGCCGGACTGCTATATGAACAGCCCTTTACCGGCATTCATTATGAAGGCCTTGACGGCGTGTTCCCTGGGGCTGCGGCCGACGAAATCGTTAATATTATTGAACAATTAAACGCTAATGCGGATGTGACAGCGGCGGCGTAAGCGTTAGGAAAAACTGATTAATGTGTTAAATATCGAATGGCACGATTTTTCGACGAGACTTGAAAGCTGTCTATTGTTACGCGCCACTTTCAAACCGTTTGACTTTTGTTTCACACAACATTAAAATACAGACATTTTAAAAAGTTATCCTTCCCACACCCCACTAATTGCGAAAATCGAAGGAGAATATAATGAACAGACATTCAGCCCTTTCCGCCTTTTTGATCATTCTTTTTATTTTCGCTTCCTGTATTTCAGTAAATGCCGCTGAAAATGCTACGACCCGGCCGGACATCATTATCAAAATCAGCCGCCTGAACCAGGCAATCAATGCCATCGACAAGATGGCGGCGGCGGATATGGATCAGCCAACATCCGCGCCTTCATTTTTTTTCCGGTCCCTCCTGTTCGGAACCGACTGGATTGACCCGGACCGACCCATTGTCATAGGGATCGACTTTAAGAATATGGCCCCCGGCGCCAAGCCAAAAATGGCGGCCCTGATTCCTTATACCCGTCAAAACGAAGATTTTCACATTTCCTATAATGCCGTATCAAAAATTGATCATTATATTGTTTCGCTGCCTCCGGATGAAGGCAACGTTGTCAGCGATCAAATGGCATATGATCTTGCCCGGGCCTCGTTGAAAAAGCCGGATGGAATGCTGTCCATGGAGCTCGCTGCCAGCCAGTTATTAAACAAGGCGGACAGTCAAATCCAAAAAATGCTGCTGGAACTTGACAGTAAGCTGGACGATCAGACAACACCGGCCAATAACCTCACACCGGAAGATATAAACAAGCTTCTGAAAAATTTAATTAATACGGCAAAACAGCTTGAAATGTTTTCAGTGGGAATAGATATCACAGACGCTGATTTAATTATTTTTTCCGATGCCCTGGCGCTTCAAGGAACAGATCTTTCAAAACTCTTTACCCGCAGTGCGGCAAGCAAAACCAGCCATATGGGGAAATACACGCCAAAACACCATATAAATTTCAAATCCGCCAGTTACGATTTTAAAGGCATGTTGACTTTTTTTAATACTATGTTCGGCGAATTCTACAAAAAAATCGGCATTGACCTGGCTGATATCGAAAACATGGCATCGTACTTTACCGGGGAAATGGCAGGCGGGATGTCATTTAACGGTTCGAGCCCGAATATGGATATGGATATTGAAATGATCGCCGTGCTGAACAAAACGGAAAAAACCGGCGCTGAATTTCTGGAAACCGTTTACCTGCCCTGGATGCTGGACTATGGTCAAAACATAGCAAGTTTTTATAATCAGCACACCCCTGGTGAAAAGGTCAAAAACATCTTTTCAACAACATCTGAAAGCAAGGTACTCGATCATAAAGTGTTTGGGGTGGAGTGCGAAATCCCTGTGATGATGCCGGACATTGCGCCAAAAAACACAATTAAATTTCATTTCCGTACCACTGCGGTGGGAAACCTGCTGCTGACCGCTTCAAGCGATGAACGATTGGAACAACTGATACAAATTGCAGGAACTCTTGAAAAGCAGCCCTATGACGGGCCATTAATGAAAATGGATATCGACCTGGGCGCCTATCTTGATGCGATCCGGAAAATGATTCCCGAGACAGCTTCCGGCATGGATTTTAATTTTCCTGATTTGGGCAGCTTGGCGTACACATTGGATATGGAAAAAGGAAAACTCAGCAATAAGTATATTATTAAAATTGATGATATCCGGTCGATGGTATCTGCATTTAAGCAAGCTGCCGCATCCATGGTCGCTGAGAATGAAAGTGGATATGGCGAGGAGCAGTCTTTTTCTCAATCAGCGCCGACAATACTTCAACATTCACTAAAAGGGCCAAAACCAAAACCTAAAAAAGAGGATACCGCTGAATTCTGGCTGGACAAAGGGTTGCTGTATGCAACTTACGGCAATGATAGAGAAGCGATAAAATTTTATAAAAAAGCACTGCACATTGATCCGAACAATTCCCGATCCCTTTTTAACATAGGCCTTTCCTACAGCTCCCTGGGAAATTACGACATGGCCATTAGCACTTTAAACCGGGCATTATCTTTAGCGCCGGATAATGGCGATTACCACTATGGGCTGGGCTGGATTTACCTGCTCAAAGGAGAGCCTGCCAAAGCCATGGAATATATCCGGACCGCCGCCGATCTCGGCAACCCGGATGCCCGGAAGTATCTGATAAAAAACCAGTAAAAGACTTCATAAACTGAATAAGCCTAAAATTAAAAACAAAACCA
>JAJRPH010000226.1 GCA_024280875.1 Deltaproteobacteria bacterium
AATTCGTGTAATATTCTCAAAACGCGGGTCTTGATTTTTTTGCCATATAGCTGTATATGCCCCCAAATAGTTGAGCCGTTTTTTTGAATTTACGAATATGGTTATCTGCTCCGGTTATGTTACGTCAATATACGATCGGTCGGCGACCCTGCAAGGCTTATTGCAAAACCTTTTTATGAATTTCCATTCCTTTAAAAATCAGGTTGAACAGTCGGTAAAATGGCGAAAAACAAAAAAAGAAAAATAATCAGAATAAGCGAAACCAGCTTCTAAAAAACGCATCGGCCGCAGAATTGTTTCAGCAGGGCGTGGATTTTCTGAATGCCGGTAAACCGAGGGATGCCATCGCAACCCTGAAAATGGCGGCCAAAAAAGAATGGCCCCGGGATCAAGTCGACGGAATGTTGTTTAAGGCGTATTCCCAGCGTGCGGTTCAACTGCATGAAAAGGGAATGGCAGCTGAAGCAGAGGAGGTTAATAATTTTGCCCGGGCACTGATGCCCTCGTATGAAACGCTTACCGATGATGAGTTACTTCCTCTTTTAAAAACCGTGGATATAAAAAAAGCAGTTGTTGTTTATGGGGATTTTTTAGCGGCAAACAAGCCTTCGGAAAAAATTGAACGGCATCTTGCCGAAAGTTTTCTGATCCGTCCGAAATGGGATCTGCTGGATGCGCTGGATGACCGGGCTTCTTTTACAAGACATATCCCGGTGATGAAGGATGCAATCCATTTAATGAACGCCGGTGACTGGGAATCCGCTCTTGAACACCTTAAGCCGGTGCCCCGGTCTTCGCCCTGGGCATCGGTACGGATATTCTGTCATGCGATGGTTTGTTTTTATAAAGAAGATGATGCGGGCATGCAGCGTGCGCTGAATATGATTGCCCATGACTCCTTATTGAAACCGTTTTCCCTAAAACTGGCAAATGATATCAAAGCGGTTTCCTGCCTTTGGGACGGTCCGGTTCATCTGGGACATAATATTGTCGCTCTGTGCGATGAAATTCATCACAATCGATTTAAAAAAGCCGGTAAGTATATAAAAAAGATTGCTGAAACGGTATCCCCCCGGGAAACGAATAGCGCGATTTTTCATATTCTGGAATTATTCTGGGTAATGGTCGGAAAGGGCCAAATGAAAGAATATGATTATTTTAACCTGGTCTATAAGTTGCTGCCATCATCACTTGCCAAACTTCTGGAGGCGAAAGTGGATTGTTTTATGATGTCGCCTGTACCGTTTCAGAACGCAGCCGTTTACCTGTCCATGTTTGAAATCGAGTTTTCGGAAGAAAAAGACCGCGCCATAGCCACCGGGTTTGTTCTTTTGGATACGATCAAAAATTATCACCGGAGTTTTTCATGCGGGCCCTATATTAAAGATAAGGGAATTGCCTTAAAAAAGTTATTGAACCTGATATCGGAAAATTTTGAAGAATTGCTTCCCGAACTGTTGGTGTATGCGGTTCATCAGGACCCGGGAAACCGGGAAGTCTATGAATTGCTGGCCGTTCTTCCATCATATAATCGGAAATCGTATGCATGGATTGAAGAGGGGCTTGCCGTCATGCAGTCGCATTTTCAGGGTGATCCATATCCCTGTCTGGAGCTGGCAAAACTTTATTATCGCAAGAATGCCTACCGAAAGGCGGAAAATATATTAAATGAGGCAATGATCCGGGCGCCTCACGATATGCGCGTGATTAATATGCGCGTGATGTCTTTGCTGATTTCAGCGGATAAAAATATCATGCGCGGCAACCTGCATCTGGCCGGACAGGATATTGATAAAGCCGAAGGATTAGGCAGTCCGGATACCCGTTTTCTTGTGACTGAAAAACAGATACTGCTTCAGATTGCCGAAAAGGGACAGTTGCCTTTGTTTAAAAATACCACGGTAAGTGAGCATGGGGATGTCAGTCGAACGATTAATGAATTTACGCAACGGCTGACACCTTTTGAATGCCTCAGGTCTCTTGGTGCATTATTTATTGATGTTAATCATAGTGCCAAAAAAAAGACATGGGATAAAAAGATGATCCGCGTGGTTGATCAGGCCATACGCAACCGGCTTAAATCCGTTGATACGCTGACACAGCCTGAAATTAATTCTCTGTTAATGCCTTTGTCTCTTGAACTACCCGTTATTCCGGGAAAAGAAATGGCAGGCCTTTTTGTGCAGCGAGGCAAAGGAATTCTTGCCCGGATTGACGATCATTGCATTATTTCGGTATTCGATAACTTGATCCGCACCCATCAGTATCAACCAGTGCTGCAGGAAATAAAACGCCGGCGAAAAAAGGCGGATGAAAATTTTGCCGGGATGCTCAATTTTTATGATGTCACGGTGAAGCATTTCAATGGTAATTTGCATAATGATGAATTATCTTTTTTAAAAGTTATGGAAAATGTGTCTCCATCCGAGATTGAAACGATACGGGTTGCCGCGCGAAGGCTTTCGACAAATATTTTTGATAACATTGCCTTGAAACAGGCATTGGAAAATTTCGATTTCAAGTATCTGGCATCGGATTATTTTGTGGATGATGGCTACTATGATGATGATGATGATGAATTTGACGACGAATTTGATGAATTTTTTGTTCCTGAACTATCCGTCATGAGTGAGAAAATGATTTTAAATCTGGAAACACTGATCGTCGAAGCCGGTCTGACCGGGGCACCCAAAAAAGCGGTTCTGAAGTTTAAGCAATCCATTGTAAACGGGCCATTTGCTCTGCCTCTGGATATGATGCTGGAGTTCATTGACCACGAGACGATTGAACAAATGTCGCGTGAACTCCGGATTATACTTTTTGGAAAAGCCTGATAAAGGAAATGTTACATGCTGTCGGATTATTATATTCTCGGCCTGGATACGGAT
>JAJRPH010000227.1 GCA_024280875.1 Deltaproteobacteria bacterium
AATGCGACGGTCAATGCGGAAGATATTATTGCGATTGCTGTTTCCAGCACGTTTTCAACGACTGTTGCGGTGGATAAACACGGCAAACACCTGATGAGCGCCCTCACCTGGATGGATTCCAGGGGCGCCCCCTATGTAAAAGAGATCGTGGGCGGATTTCCCAGTATCGACGGATACGGCATTTTCCGGATTATGAAATGGATCCCGAAAACCGGAGGCGGGCCCACCCTTTCCGGCAAGGACGACATTGCCCACGTGCTGCTGATCAAAAACGAATTTGCCGATGTTTACAAAAATACCCATATGTTTCTGCCCAGCAAGGATTATCTAAACCTGAAGCTCACCGGTAAATTTGCGGCATCCTATGATTCCATGCAGCTCTTCTGGGTATCGGACATCCGGGATATTAATAACATCCGCTATGATGATAAACTGCTTTCCCTCCTGGATCTGGACCCGAAAAAACTGCCGCCCATGTCTGCATCCACCGATATTCTCGGAACCATCCGCAAAGACATAGCGGAAAAAATCGGCATATCTCAAGATGTCGAGGTGGTGCTTTGTTCACCGGACCACCAGACCGCGTGTATCGGCTCCGGCGCTGTCGACGATTTTGCCGGTCACCTGTACATCGGCACCTCTTCATGGATACAGGCGGTAATCCCGTTTAAGAGGACCGATGTCTTCCACTCCATTGCTTCTTTTCCCACTGCGATTCCCGGCAAATATCAGTCTGTTAACGAGCAGGACATGGCCGGCGGTTGCCTGAGCCACTTGTTTGGCAACCTCCTGTTTTATGACAACCCGCTTAAATCCGATCATCAAATCGATCCGTTCACCTGTATTGATGACATTGCCGGACAGGTCCCGGCCGGCAGCCATAAACTGATTTTCCTGCCGTGGCTCAACGGTGAACGAACCCCGGTGGATGACACTACTTTAAGGGGCGGTTTTTTTAACATGTCCAAAACCACGACCCAGAACGACATGATCCGGGCGGTGATGGAAGGCGTTGCTTACAATACCCGATGGAGCCTGAAATATGTCGAAAAATTTATTAAACGAAAAATGAACCCCATCCATTTTATCGGCGGCGGCGCCCAGTCGAATGTTTGGTGCCAGATATTCGCCGATGTTTTAAACCGCGACATCCGCCAGGTGGAAAACCCAAGGCAGGCCAATGCCCGGGGCGCAGCATTCATTGCATCTGTGGGTCTCGGGCTTATCACATTTGATGACATTCCCCGCTTGACCAAAATTGCCAAAACCTTTTATCCGAACCCGGACAACCGCGAAATATATGATGAACTTTACGACATCTTTATCCAATTGTACCGGAGGAATAAATCACTTTACCGGCGGCTGAACGCCTTCAAGACCACCTCTAACACCCAATAAAAAACCCCACCTGACAGAAGAAGCCATCGCGATCAGGGCGGGATGAAGGCCCCGGGAGTTCTTTAGTCGGCTGTTAGTGACCATGGGCCATATCAAATTTCAAAAAACAAATATCCTTGCTCCCCATCTTAAACGCCTGAATGTCCCCTAAACTTATAAAATGATCTTCAAAGATTTTTCGATTTTTGTTGGAAAAAACCACAATCCCTTTCCCCTGCTTCACCATTTCCAGGTTCAGAACCTGGATATCATCGATCTTTCGCCCCCGGCGGTTGCTGTAAAACGCAAAGATCTCTCCGTTCATCCGAAACAAAAGAAGCGTCTGATCCGGCTGGAGATATGCTTTGGCTTCTCTTGCCAGCATTTGTGGGGTTTTAATCGGATTCATCGCTGGAAACACGAGCATGCCAACGCTTAATTCAGCCAGAATAAACACGCTGACAAATATGTTAAACCATCCCTGATCCAGGCCGAATTGACGATGCCGGTGAATCAGAAAAAATGACCCAACCCCCATCACCAGGCTGATCGGCAGTAAGACATAACCGGAAAACGGCAAATCAACAAATAGAGGACCAACAACACCTGCCACTGCAAGAAGAGACATCAGGACAATGAGCGGATACATGCTGGCGTTGACCCATTTTTTCGACTGCTGTTTCAGCATCGGCCAGGCTGCCGCCACAATCATGCCGGCAGCCGGATATACGGAAAGAATGTATAAGTTCCGCTTTCCCGAACACAGGCTGAAAAAAACAATGACAAACAGCATCCAGCCCATGAGCATTTTTATATTCCGGCGACGGCCTTCATGATTTTTTAATGCCCAAAAGCTAATAGGAATAAAAAATATCCATGGGATAAAATCGATGATAAGATATTGGATATAATAATAAAAAGGCTTGTTATGACCGGCGAAACTACCGGTCATTCTTCCGACATTCTGGGTAAACAGCAGTTCATTAAAATATGCCGATGGCGCGCCAGTGGCTTTGGCGGCCAGCAGCCAGGCAACGGGCCATAATAATGCCAGAGGAATTCCCCACACCCAGTAAGCTTTTTTTATGTTGCCGGTCTGTCCGGAAAAGATATTTGCCGTAATATAAATACCCACCGGAACAATCAGTCCCACCGGGCCCTTGGCAAGTATGGCAAGCCCCATAAATGAAAAGGCCGCAATGAGACGCCAGCGTGACGGGTTCTTTTCATAGGTAAACAGAAAATACAAAGCGCTCATTTCAAGGCCCAGCAGCAGCATATCAATCTGACCGGTTCCCGACTTATGCCAGAAGAGAAAGGACGTTGACAGGATAAAAAAACTCCGCCAGGCGGTTTGGGGATCAAACCACATCAGGCACAACCGGCTGAGCATCCACAGACTGAACAGAACACCCAGAAATGTCGGAAACCGTCCGGATATCCCGTTATACATACCGCCGGTGAATACGGTCCCGGCCTTGATCAGCCAGAACATCAGCGGCGGTTTGTGCGCATAGGTCTCCCCATTTCGCATGGGGACC
>JAJRPH010000228.1 GCA_024280875.1 Deltaproteobacteria bacterium
CGGATTGCCGCCGGGAACCGCCATCAGAAAAAGTCCGGCCCACTTTACGATCTTGTTCTGGGCTTAAATCTTCTGGATCCGGATGCATCATCATTTAAAGCAAAATCATGCCGGTCCGTCCACGATACACTCCGGTTTATGCATGAAATGTCTGTGCGTTCCATGTTCGGTTTCGGGGATAAACAAAACCGGGGCTGGAATAAAAAAAGCAGAAAACTGATTACCGGTTTACCCATAAAATTTCAGTTGATTGATCTGGATCAATCCGTTGCTGAAAATTTAAAAAAAGTAGCGCCGGAGAATGTGGGAAGCATTCCGTTTAAGGCTTTGTGGCGGGGTATTTCAGATAAAAGACTGTTTTGGCCCGACCGGTGGGAAAAAGAGATGCGGGGGATGCCGTCTGATTTCAAGGAAACCGTCCTTGGCGGGGACAGAGGGCCGAGACGCGCTTCAGATAAGAATTATGCGATTGTTGCAAAAGACTACATGAACTTAAATGCTCGTTTTGCTTATCATTACGCGATGGTTGACGCAATGGTGGCCCCGGGCACGGAACACAATCACGTACACTTCCGATTTCGGGGCGGCGGTGCCGGCGATGAAAGCAAAAAAAGGCGCGCGCGTTTTCTGGAACGGGTTCTGCGCGAATCCGGCTTCGGAGTGGACCGCAACGGTGATCTGGTAACGGCCTGGTTCAGGCGCTACCCGAAGAAGGATTCCGAGGACGCCCTTGAATTTCTCGGGCGGTTGATTGTCTGTGCCCGCCAGCTTGACGTCACCCTCAAAAACGATGTCGCCATCAAGCTTTATGCGGATTATTTTCTTAAAGAACAATTTGAAATGTTCGTGTAACCCAAAATAAGGAAAAAATGAGATCCCATGGACCTGCATATCACTGATATTAAAGACCGGGATATAAATTACGGTAATGATCCGGAGAACATACCGCTTCACCAGCGGCCTTCAATAAGTATCCGGACAAAAATAGCGATTTCTTTTTCCCTTTTTTTTATTTTGTCTTTTACCGTGACCGGATGGTCCTACTGGACCCTCACAAAATTCGAGAATAAATTAGAATTTCTTGAAATTGCGGACCATTATATGGCTGAAATTCAGCAGGCCCGCCGTTTTGAAAAGAACTATCTGCTGTACAGCACGGATCTGGGTGATGCGTTGGAACATGTGAAAACGGCGGATGTGATTTTGACGCAAAATAGTGAAAAGATAGAAAAAATACTTGGAAAAGACCATTTTAAGACCATGGTCACCTTTATGGTAAAATATCATAAACAACTGCTCCTGCTGAAGGATGCAAAAAATGATGGAGAAAAAGAGTCCATCGTTCCCATACTTCGTCAGTTTGGCAGCCAGATGGTTTCGTTTGCCGGGGAATTTGTCGAAAAAGAACAAAATTCAGCTAAACGAATGTTTTTACTGGCCAAGCGTGTTCCCCTGTATTTCATGTCCGCATTATTTATTTTAATGATTTTTGTTTTAACATTTTTAACCCGCCAGCTGATGGTAACTCTGAATCGGTTTATGGAGTATACGAAACGAATAGGGGAAGGTGACTTTTCCCCCATCCTGCCGGTACGAAAATATAAAGATGAGTTTACTAAACTGGCTGAGGCCTTTAACCATATGATAAAGGAACTTGATCACAAACATAAAGTGCTGCTCGAATCGCATAAGCTCAGGGCAATCGGGACACTGGTCGCAGGGGTGGCCCATGAACTGAATAATCCGCTGAACAACACCTTGCTGACAGCGTCAATGCTGATAGAGGATTTTCATACGCTTTCTGAAGAAGAAAAATTTGAAATGATCGATGACGTGATCAATGAAACCGAAAGAGCCCAGCGGGTCGTGAAAAACCTGCTGGATTTCGCAAGGGAAGGCGAAACCGAAATTTCGCCGCTGGAAATAGATAAAATCGTTGAAGACTCGATTCGCCTGGTTGTCAATCAGGTCAAATTTGCCAAAGTGGATCTGAAACTTGATTGTGAAACCAATCTTCCCAGGATTCATGCCGATGAGCAGAAGCTGAAGCAGGTTTTTGTAAACCTGATTTTAAATGCGGTGGATGTGCTGCCGCCAAGCGGCAAGATTCGGGTTAATGTAAAAAAAGATAAATTGCCCGGTTATGTATTGATCACGGTTGCCGACAATGGCCCGGGCATTCCCGATCATATCCAGGGCCGTATATTCGAGCCGTTTTTCACAACCAAAGGCCCGAGCAAAGGCACGGGGCTCGGTCTATCCGTTTCCCGTGGCATCATCAAAAAACTGGGCGGCTACATTAATTTAACAAGCAGCCCGAATTCGGGAACTACGTTTACGGTCTCCCTGCCCACCACCGATTCTCCTTCGGAAATCATGTCAAAATGGGCGATTATAGCTGTTCTCAAAAATATTTTTCATGAATTCAAGTTTAGCAGGTGATTGAAAAACGTCATGAGCGCAGTCAAGACAAGGCGAAATTCGGCGAAAAAGCAGAGTTTATGTCTATAAATGAGCATTTTAAGCCGAATTTTAACGCCGTATTGACAAGCGCAATAGTTTTTCAACCACCTGTCAAATAATCAGGCGAACCCCGCCTAACTCCGACAAGCCATACATGAAATGGTTCCCGGGAGATCCGATAAACATAAAGTTGATCGGGATGTTCCATTCCCGGGAGAGTTCCTTGATGAGTTGGGGACCAAAAATATTTTCAAGCACCACAAATTCGATATTAATGTCGGGATATGCCTTGTCCAGAAACTTCAGGTCTTCCTCAAGGTGAGGAGGAATCTCCGCCTTGTCTTTTACGACAATGACCACCTTGATGCTGTTTGAATCTTCATTGTTTTGTACATAGAGCATCGCGCTGTTGAGATTGCTGGTATTGTCACCGCGTGTAAAAAATACAACCTGTTGGGAATTTATTTCGTCGATTTTGCTTCGGATGGCCTGGGCCATTCCTGCCAGGCGCTTGGTCATTCCGGAAATCGTGGCACGAACAATAAACAGGCAGAATTTCAGCAGCGTGATACGCCATAGCATGACGGCCACGACCAGAAGTGCCGGAATAAAATAATCCAAAAATACAAATAAATAGCTAGGATTCATGATGGCATTCCCAACCAGTCCGATCAGTACCGCCACAATGGCGACAAAAACAGATAACCACGATGCATTAGCCGGGCGCGGAAGACCGGCGCGCTTTATTTTCAGCAGAATATTACCAAAAGCGAACAGCGCCATGACAGCGAGAAAAGAAATGGTATAAACCCCGGCCAGGGCCTTTAGCTCACCCTGGGTAATCAGAAGAATCGACACACAAAGGATAAAAAAAGAAATGATAATGCGATGGGTCGTCCCCCGTTGGTTGGTCTTGAGAAGAAATTGAGGGAGACACCTGTCAAGAGTCATCCGGCGAACAAGGCCGTTAACCCCGATAAAACTGGTCAAGACAGCTCCACTGAGAACAAGGGCGGCATCGACGGATATAACCGTTGACAGCCAGCCGCCCCCGGCCAGTTGTCCCATATAAGCCAGAAGCGCTTCTTCATGATGATGTACCGTAGCAATAGGGACAAGTGCCAGAGCCAGCATCGCCATGCCGGGGTTAAAAATAGTTACGGCGCCCCACATATTCCGCAATGTTTTGGGGAAGACGTTCTCGGCCTGTTCTTCGACAAAATTGGCCGAACTTTCGAAACCGGATATACCCAGCAGGGAGGCGGCAAATCCAAAGAATAAAGCGGTTGCCAGGCCACCGGGTGTCGGTGTCTGCATATTTGCGACAAGGATATCCATGCCGATTCCTTGCGTTGCCAGATAAATTATTCCCATAAGCATCAGAAAACTGAGTGATGCCAGGTGAAAAATAAATATTATGATCGCTACGCGGGCGGACTCGGTGAGGCCGGCGATTGAAAGAATCATAAATACCGAAAGAAGGCCGATAGTTGTATATATGACCGGAAGCGGTTGCCATAGCGTATGGGCATAATGCATCGCCTCGCTGGCAGATATCACGGCTGTGGCCATATAGGAAAGAATGGTCAGGCAGGCTGCAACGGAAGCACGGAACTTACTCGTTGTATTTAGAAGGGCATTGTATGCCCCGCCGTTCAGAGGCAGGGCACCAACAACTTCAGCATAAATCGAACGGAATAGAAAAAGAACACCGGCCACAAACAAAAGTACTACCGGTGCCCATTTTCCGGAATAGATAATTGCAAGCGCAGATACATAGAGGCAGGATGAGGTGATGTCGTTTCCACAGATCGCAGTGGCCGCTAACTGTTTCATCCCGCCATGTTTATGCTCGGTTACGCTGTTATCCATTTCCCGTATCTCTCTTTTCAGGTGAATCGATAAAATCAGTCCTTACTATGTAATTTCTGGGAAAAATTATCACCAAATGTGGTGAAGTTCAATGATAATTTAAATTTAAGCGTCTCAACGATGTTATTTTAAAGGTGTTTTATCAGGCTTTTCGCGTCAGAATATACCGGATGATTTTTTCAGCCACTTGATAAGGGGGAAAAACATTTTGATGTTTGCGTATATAAATTATAAAATGTAATTAACGGTTTATTTCTAAGCATGGTCGTTATTACAAGAAGGAAGAAAAGATAAGTGGCAAATGTTCTGATTATAGATGATGAAGTGGCGATATGTAAATTGCTGGCCAGACCCATTCAGCGGGAACAGCACCACGTGGAGTACGCTCTGACACTTATGGAAGGGCTGACATGTGCTGCAGAGGGAAACTTTGATGTTATTTTTCTGGATGTCAACCTTCCGGATGGAAATGGCCTGGAAGCCTTGCCTGCTTTCAAAAAAACCCCGTCATCGCCGGATGTCATCATTATTACGGGCGCAGGGAATCCTGACGGCGCTGAACTCGCCATTAGAAGCGGTGCCTGGACATATCTGCAAAAACCTCCTTTAATGTCCGATATCATTCTACAGTTGAACCGGGTCCTTCAATACCGAACAGAAAAAGAACTGCGGCAGTGCCCGGCAATCCTCAAACGGGAAAATATTGTCGGAAACAGTCCCCAGCTGGAATCCTGTCTCTCTCAGGTTGCCCAGGTGGCCGGCAGCGATGTGAACGTCCTGATCACCGGTGACACCGGAACCGGCAAGGAGCTGTTTGCGCGCACCATCCATAACAACAGTTTTCGGGTAAAAAAGAATTTTGTTGTGGTTGATTGCGCTTCTCTTCCGGAAATGCTTGTCAACAGTATGTTGTTCGGGCACAAGAAAGGGTCTTTTACAGGCGCTCAGATGGACCGGTCAGGGTTAATCAAAGAGGCGGACGGGGGGACGCTCTTTCTGGATGAGGTGGGAGAGCTTTCTCTGGCGCATCAAAAAGAATTTTTAAGGGTTCTGCAGGAAAACCGTTTTCGGCCCATAGGGAGTAACCTGGAAATTGAAAGTGATTTTCGGTTGATTGCCGCCACCAACCGGGATCTGAATCAAATGGTCAATTCAGGGTCGTTTCGTAAAGACCTGCTTTACCGGATTCAGTCCTTTAATATCCATTTGCCGCCCCTGGAATCAAGGCCCCTTGATATCAAGGAAATGGCTATTCACTGGATTAACATTTTATGTGAAAAACAGAGCATTGAAACCAAGGGATTTTCTCCTGATTTTTTTGAAACACTTATGACTTACGACTGGCCTGGAAATGTCCGGGAGCTCATTCATACTATGGAAAGAGTGTTTACCGTCGCACGTTTTGATCCGACATTATTTTCCCGCCATCTCCCTACAAAGATCCGGGTTCACCAGGCCCGGAGTTTAGTGAACAACAGCGAAGTAGGAAATGAAAATAATCCGGCGGAAAAGGACATAAATACTTTTCGCAAACTTTCCGAGGTCCGGGAGTTCACAGTTGCAGAAACGGAAAAACAGTATTTGAAAGATCTTATGAAAAAAACACAAGGCAACGTGAAAGAAGCTATCAGTATCTCCGGTCTTTCTCAATCACGCCTATATTCTCTTTTGAAGAAGTATCAAATTTCCCGTTTCTGACACCTACCTCAATGTCATTAACTTAAGCGTGCCAAACTAACACAATTTACTTGATTTTTTAATAACTTATGATATACTTCTCCCTAATAGCAACCTTC
>JAJRPH010000229.1 GCA_024280875.1 Deltaproteobacteria bacterium
GATAACAAATGATGATGGCGTCGTAAAAAATCCCATCTACTGCTTTGTAGCGTTTTTTCAGGCACTCAAGATACTACATGTATGATTTCGGGCCTGAAAAACCACTACGCCTTGTATATGGAACTTTTAACTTAGCCATCTCGTGCCAAAACAGATACTTTTTACGAGTGCATCAATGATGAGTTACAAATAAAAGCCAAATTTCGATGGCAAAAAAAAGCTTCACCATCCTTATAAAAATTGGCAAGGCACGCAAATTCAGTGTGATGATTCGTCGTTGTTGGTGCATAAAATGCACCCTACAAAGCCATCTTTTGAAGCATGAAAAAAGGCACCCCAATGTCCTCGGGTGCCTTTTTTTAACTAACTTAATTATGTATATTAAACGACAGTTACATTGACTGCTGAAGGACCTTTTTGGCCATCCTCGACGGTGAAAGTCACTTTATCGCCATCATTAAGCGTCTTGAAACCGTTGGAATTAATTCCTGAAAAATGAACAAATACATCCGTTCCATCTTCACTCTCAATAAAACCAAACCCTTTTTTTTCATTAAACCATTTTACTGTACCATTCGCCACAATAACACCCTCCTTTTTATAAAATTCTCTTTGTTCAAAACTTTCGGGTGCCACGACAAAAATGATGCTGACCCTGAAAGTAACCGGCTGGATTAAAGACAAGCCCGTTAAAATTTACCGTATATTAGCCGATATTTTTTAAAAGTCAAGAGATTAATCTATGATTAAAAGAACAAAATGTATTTAAAAATCAAATAGTCATCTATTATATCAAAAATCATCCCCCCGGGGATGACCCATCAGCAGACGGTTTTTAGGAGTGATATCCGCAGGAATTTTCCGGGTCATGACGGTGTACCCGGTAGCCCGGAGTTTTGCCGCCCGGGTCACATCAACAGCCAGCGGTCCGTCAATCCAGCCTTCCAAGCCATTGGTATCGGATAACTCAAGATTGTGACAGCAGGGTAATACGGCCACTCTTGCACCGGCGTTCACCGCCCGGGCAATGACCTGATCCGTCAGTCTGCCGCAGGCGTGTACGGACATCACCAGGTCCTCCGGCAGAATTTCAACGTCGTCTATGTCTGCTTCAATATATTGAATACGACCGGCAAGCCTTGGCCATGTCTTAATAATTGACGCAGACAGCCGGACGGCGTTTTTAGGAATCCGTAAATCCGCCACAACCGCTTCCGGCGATGTATCATCCAACAGCAGCATGATATGGGCCAGCAGGCCATGGCCACCTGCAAGATCCATGACGCGGCCGCCCCGATATTTCCGGCGCACCCGCCTGGCGGTTTCCCACGATTCATATAACTCTTTTCCGGGAAGCGTCCCTGCCCGGCAGACCGCGCGGGCAATTTTTTCAAACAGGGTATTGCCGGGATATGCCGACAGCTGTTTTTCCGTCAGGCGGCTTTTGGTGGATTTTTCCATATTCTTTATTCCGCTTAAAATAATAAACCTATAAATAATTGAACTTAAATATATTTGCCATCTTAATCGGAAAAGTAATTTAAAAATCCATTCATTGATTAAAATAATTCTTTCAACTGAAACAGATTATGATTAAGAGTAAGCTTACGATTGATGAAAAATATATTTATCACAACCCTATCACTTGTTTGAAAATATGAAAAGACATGGAAGTTAAACGCAAAAAAGGAAAACCCCTGATCACGGACTATGAGTACCTGAAAAGCTCCCGTTACTTTGCCCAAATAGAGGAAGGCATCAAAGATATCGGTGCAAAAGAACTCGCCGAACTCGGGGCAAAAGAAATAACACCGGATTACCGCGGGCTCTACTTTACCGCTGACAAGAAAGCGCTGTACCGTATAAATTATACTTCACGCCTGATATCGCGGGTCCTCGCACCGCTGATATCATTTGACTGCCCGGATACCAAAATCCTCTACAAGATAGCAAAACAAATTCGGTGGAGCGATTTTTTCTCGGAAAATAAAACATTTGCGGTCTCCGGCAATGTGGGCAACAGCATAATCAACCATTCAAAATACGCGTCATTGTGCCTTAAGGATGCGGTGGCGGATTCATTACTGTACAAAGCCGGCTTGCGGCCCCATGTTTCAAAAAATGATCCTGACATCCTGTTAAACCTCTATATCAACAATGACCGGGCCGTGATCAGCATCGATACCTCCGGCGGACCGCTGCATAAACGCGGCTATAGGGAAGAATCCGTTTCCGCCCCCATGCAGGAAACAGTTGCTGCTGCCATCATCCGATTGACCCAATGGGATGGATCCGTCCCGATATATGATCCCATGTGCGGTTCCGGAACAATTTTGTGTGAGGCCCTGATGCATTTTTGCCGGATTCCGGCCGGAATTTTCAGAAAAAAATTCGGGTTTGAAATCCTTCCTGATTTTGATCCCACAGTATGGGAAAAGATCAAAAAGGATGCAGACAAAAACATCCGGGAACTGCCTGAAGGACTGATTGCCGGTAGCGATATCTCTGAACAGGCGGTTTATATTTCAAAAACCAACCTGCTGGGAATGCACTTCGGACCCAATGTGCGCATTGCCCAGTCGGATTTCTCTTTGTTGCCTCCCATGGAAAATCAGATTATCGTCGCAAATCCGCCCTACGGCATCCGGATGGGCAAAAACCGGAACCTTGACGCATTTCATAAAAAACTCGGTGATTTTCTCAAGCAAAAATGCAACCAATCCGCCGCCTATATTTACTTTGGCGACCGGGCGTACATTAAAAAAATGGGGCTCAAAGCCACATGGAAAAAACCGATCCAGGCCGGGGGGTTAGATGGGCGGCTGGTGAAGTATGAATTATATTAAAACGATCTGTAACCGATTTCCGCCAAACCCCACCACGTCCCCCGGAAAGATTTTTTTTCGTTTTCGGGTTTCAATTTCATTGTTTACCGTCACCAGGCCATCGGCAATCACAAATTTTGCTTCTCCGCCGCTGACCACCAGATTTTCCATTTTCAGGATTTTGTAAAGCTCGACAGGGGCTTGCTGAATGCCTACCATCGTAATATTTTCCAACGTATCATTATTCATAAAAAGCCTTCAACCTTTCATACGAGTCTATTAGATCGGTACTTTATCAACAGTTGAGGCAGCCGCATCAATAGAATCATGTGCCGGATTGCCTAAAACAGGAATAATTGAAATAACTGCTCCGCCCACTCTCATAGGAACCGTTAAAATTTTTGTCAACACACAGCCGCTCAAAAATGACATAGTCGCCACCAAAACCAAAAGCCTTATCAATTTCACAAAAAATTCCTTTCACCGGATATTGTAATAAGTCAAAAAAATAAACTATTATTCATCACTTAAATATGACAAACTCGTAAAAAGTCAAATTCTGATGGCAAAGAAAAAAGCTCCAAATTCAAGGTGCGTAAATCCTGAGTGATGATTTGTACTTAGCGTACCATGAAGAAACGAAGGATGAAGCGCAACGCAGAATTTGGACTTTTTA
>JAJRPH010000230.1 GCA_024280875.1 Deltaproteobacteria bacterium
ACATCTGTTTAATAGAGCGAGAATGGGAAGTATTTACAATAAAGTAAAACAGCTTAACAATCCACCGTGATATACACTTATTCAGAAATTACACCGAAAATGGTCCTGAAATGGTATTTGTTTACCTTTTCCTTAAATACCTTTTTTGCTGTTTTTTTCTGGTCCGTTTCAAAAAATTACCCGCTTAACATTCACTTAATTTTTTCACATTGCCAGGGATTTTCGATACTTAACTTTGGCGCATTTGCTAATATTATCTTTAAATACACCAGTTCGAAGGTCCGGTTAATCGGGATTTTTATTTTCGGTATGATCGGATCCATTGCCGGTAAACTTCTGACGCCGATCATTATAGGATCAAACCTTGGGACACATCATGAATACATATTTCTATTCATCTTAAATATGATGGTGATATCCATTATTATCGGTTTTTTATATTACTGGGAAGGCATTGCCGTAACAAACTCAAAGATACAGGAAGAAAAGAAAAAACAGATACATATGGAGCAAAAAATGATTCAGACTCAGCTAAAACTGCTCCAAACGAGAATCGAACCGGATTTTTTGTTTAATATATTAAACTATATATTGAGGCTTTTAGACACAATGCCGGATAAAGCCAAAACTGTTCAGATGTCCCTGATACAGTATCTGAGAATGACTTTAGCTAAATTCAACAAAGAATTTCATTCCATCGCTCAGGAAATGGAAATGATCCGGGCATATTTGGATATATTATTGTTGCCGCACAAAAACCGCCTGACATATCGTATTAATATCACTGAGAACATCAGGAACAATTCCATCCCCGCCATGCTGATCCATTCATTTATAGATAAAATCGCAAGCCTGATTCCGGTTTCAGACCATAAAAAAACAATAACTATAAAAGGAAGCGAGGGAGCAGACGGGCTCAGGTTTGAACTATCAGGATCAGGTATAGATGATGTCCTGAATAATCAGGTAATGATTCACCTGGAAAATATTAATGAACGGCTTAATAATATTTACGGTGACTCGGGCAAATTAATTTTAACTCCCGGCTCATCCGGAAATCGAAAATTTATTTTAAAATTTCCTCATAAGAGAATTCAACATATCACTGACGAAACAAATAAACCCCATACAATTAATACTCACAAATAGCCCTGATTATCAAAGAAATTAAATGTATTTAAGTTTATTTAACATAAACAGAAAAACAGTGATCAGCTGGTATCTATTGATCATTTCAGTCAATCTGGTATTGAGTCTTTTTTTCTGGTCTATCCAGATTGACAATGCCGGGCTAAGGTACCATCTGATAGCACCCCAGATAGGCGCACTGATTAAGGCATCTATTGTTTTGGCTGCCTTATACCTTATAAACCCGCGTAATAGAATGATCAGGTTTTCAGTTATCATTCTTTCTATTTTTGTGGGCGCAATGATTGCATCCTTATTTGATTCACCGGCTAAAGAAGTGAAGTATATTAACTTTCTGTTCAGCGTTCTGCAGAGCTCGATTATTTACGGGTCCGCTTTTTACTGGGAGAGCATGATCATCACAAAATCAAACCTTGAAAAAGAACAAATCAAGCGGCTTGAAATGGAAAAAAAAATTACCGAAGCAAAACTCATGACTTTACAGGCGCAAATCGAGCCGCACTTTCTGTTCAATACACTTTCAAATATTTTAAACCTGTTTGATACGGACATTGAAAAAGGAAAGTCCATGCAAAAGGACCTGATCCGTTATCTGGAATCTTCCCTTTCAAAAATACGAACGGACTTATCAACTATCGGGGAAGAGATTAATCTGGTCATCGCTTATTTAAATATTTTCAAAGTCCGCATGGAAGACCGGCTGCAATATTTGACGGACATTCCTGAACATTTAAAAAAAATCCCTTTCCCCCCAATGCTGATCCAGCCTTTGGTTGAAAATGCAATTAAACATGGCATTGAACCAAAAGTTGATGGCGGACAAATTTCTATAAGCGCCGAGGCTCATGGCCATACGATTAGAATCATTGTTGCCGATACCGGCCTTGGAGTGAGCCTTAAAAAAGGCGCGCGGACCGGCCTGGCAAATATTCGTGAAAGGCTGCAATTACTTTATGGCAGCAAAGGACAGCTGAAAATGACGGAAAACCTCCCCTGCGGGATCAAAGCCATAATTGAGGTACCCGATGATATCACCTAAAGCCATCATAGTCGATGATGAAACACAGTTGCGGACCTATCTCAAATCCCAACTAACCCAGGTCTGGCCTGATCTTGAAATATGCGGGGAAGCAAAAAGCGGCCAGGAAGCCATTGAACTGATTGAAAAATATCAACCGGATATTGTTTTTCTTGATATTAACATGCCCGGCCTGTCCGGCCTTGATGTGGCTAAAAAGATTTCCGACAAATGCTGGATCGTATTTGTGACAGCATATGATCAATACGCCATCGAAGCGTTTGAAAGTGAAGCCGTTGACTATTTATTAAAACCCGTAACCATTGATCGGCTTGAAAAGACAGTCCAGCGGATCAAAAAACGCATTTCCAGTAATCCTGAAAATTTCGATAACATAAAGAAGCTTCTGCACAACTTAGATGCCCTGACAAAAAACAACACCCATGTTTCAAGCCTCCAGTGGATTAAGTCACAGCAGGGAAATGATATCAGCCTTATCCCGGTGGAGGATGTATTATATTTCACTGCACAGGACAAATATACTGCTGTTATAACGGAAAAGGGAGAAGCCCTGATCCAGGCTCCCATCAAAGATCTTGCTATGGATCTGGACAACAATATATTCTGGCAGATTAACCGGGGCGTAATAGTCAACGTCCGCTGCATTGACAAAGTCAGCCGGTCCATGACAGGCCGTTATCAGCTCCGCCTGAAAAGCCATCCGGATGTCCTCACGGTCAGCCGGACATTTTCACACCTTTTTAAACAGATGTAGCTGAAACAATTTTTTTATTCAATCCCGAGATCATCCAGTTTCTTGACCGTGGGTTTTCCGGTGTAACCGTCCCAGCCAAAATGTTCCCGGTAGTCTTTGACCAGTTTATTAATATCAACTGATCTCCCCTTGTTGGCGCCTTTTTTCATGGGCGGCATTCCCAGCGTTCTTCCATTGGGCATCAAGCTTTCCGGGTCAACCCCGTGTTTTACATTAAACGCCTGTTTCAGGGTTTGAATTCGCTCACCGATTTCCATATATTCTTCCGGCGTTTTTTCCCAGCCCGTAGCTGCGTTGATCCACTCAAACAGCGGCAAACGGTGGAGTCCCAAAAACGCGCCGAAAAGACAGAGTCCGGTTCCATTGGCAACATTCATAAACTTGCTGCAAGCAGCCGCTTTCACTGTCTTGTCTTCATCCGCTTTGTACTTGCTGTTTTTTGAATACACAATTCCCGGATTGGGAAGGCTCTTTATTTTTTTCCAGAGCTGAAACATGTCATAATACATCAGCGACCCCATTGTATGACGGCCGGGTGTCGGTTCTACGCTGTAATGAAGGGCAAATCCCGGATCATTTCGTCCGTCGTGCATGGGCAATTCCTGACCACAGGCATGCATGGCGTATTTGTCTGCCCCATTTCCAATTTTTTCCGCCGCCACCTTGACACCATCTGCCAGCAGATCGCCAATACCTTCGCGTTTGATCATTTTTTTAATCAGGGCCACGATCGCTTTTGTGTTCCCCCAGGTGAGCTCTAATCCATCGGTGTCTTTTGATGTTAAAATTCCGTTTTCAAAACACTCAATGGCAAAAGCAACGGTTGCGCCGGCAGAAATGGTATCCATGGCGGCACGGTTTAATAATTCATTTAAATAAAAAATACTGTCCACATCCTCGTTAAGCAGCAGCCCGGACAGCGCAAGAACCGTCTCATACTCCGGCTTGTGGGTTTCCGTATACTCCGTGTTTTTATCCCTGATGTTGCAAATTCCGCCGCACCCCAGCGGGCATGAAGCGCAATGGTATTTCTTAACTTCACAGTCAATAAAGACATCCGGGTTGATAGGGGCTGATTTGCGGCCGGTAAAATCATTATGTGAGCCGTCCCAGTTCATGATGGGGCTGTCTCCGACTTCGATACTCAACTGGTTCATGCTCACCGTTCCCCATTTTTTCAGCATCATTTTGTACAGCATACCGTCTAACGCAACCTGGCCGGGAAACATCCGCATCGCTTTGCCCAAATACGCATTCAGGAATCCTTTGTTCAGCGGTGGTTGCGCTTTTACAAAAACCATTGTTTTAAGACGCAATTTTTTTATTTCTTTCCGATCATTGGAGTGAATGACCTCTCTTCCGGCTAAAACCAGCGCTTTTAAGCGTTTAGCGCCCATGACGGCTCCCAGCCCTGAACGGGCGGCGATTCGGCCCTTATCGTTGGAAATGCCTGCAATCAGAGAGATATTCTCGCCGGCCTGGCCGATGCAGGCTACCTTTGCTTTTTTATCATTTGATTCTGCAAGAAGGATCTCTTCGGTTTCCACCGCATCTTTTCCCCACACGCCAGCGGCATCCTTTAATTCAGCTTTCCCGTTCTTTACAAACAAATATACGGGTTTGGGGCTGATACCGGTAAAAAAAATACCGTCATAGCCGCATCTTTTTATGGCTGGCGAGAAATTTCCGCCGCAATTGGCATCTCCCCAGGTTCCTGTCAAAGGCGACTTGCCGGCGACCATCCACCTGCCGGTAAAAAGCGTTCCCGTCCCTGTGAGCAGGCCGGAAACAAAGCCAAGTATATTATCCGGCCCCAGGGGATCAGCCCCTGCAGGAATAAGGTCATACAGCAATCTGGCTGCCAGACCGACACCGCCCAGATAGTTTTCATAAACGTCATTGGAAATCGTTTCTTCCCTGATATCGCCGGTCCCCAAATCAACCATTAAAATTTTACCCATATAACTTTTTTTCATAAGGATTTCATATTCCTTTTTTTCATTTTCCTGTCCCTGTTTTTCTTAAGATCGCTTATGGCCATAGCATAATCGCCTTAAAACATTTTATTCTCAACCTTTTTAATTTTTTTACAGGCATTGCCATACCGTACCGCCAGGAAATCCTTTACTGGAAAATAACTTGAGATGTTTGATCAAATCGAATACTTTTACAAGAATACCGGATTAAATGTATTCAATCATATGTGGGGGAATTTATGTTTAAAAACCGTATATCACGCCGTTGTTTTCTAACCATTTCGGCCATGACGGCCGCCACCCTTACCCTGGACTGGAAACGAGTCAACGCCATGGCTGATATAATGGGTCCGCCAACCGGTTACCCGACGGTCATCATAGGTGCCGGACTCGGGGGGCTGTGCTGCGGGGCTTACCTTGCCCGGCAGGGAATACCCGTCACCATTATTGAACAGCATTACATTCCCGGCGGGTATGCCACATCATTTGACCGGGCTGCCGGAAAGTTCACGTTTGAAGTATCGCTACACGGCACAACGGTTAAAAACAATTCTGTGGAACGGATTTTAAAGAATATAGGCGTATACGATCGTCTTGAATTTGCCGAACTGCCGGATATCTATTGCCTGAAAACGCCTGACTTTGAAATCAATGTTCCCCAGCGCAACCCGGATCTGTATATTCAGATGCTTGCCGAACAATTCCCAAAAGAAGCAGACGGCATCCGGTCATTTGTCAATGAAATGATCGGCATTACCGATGAAGTAGACCAGCTGCACCGTAATGGCGGAGAATTCTTCAAGCTTTTTTTCCCGCTGCAATACCGGAAAATGTGGCATGTCAGAAACCAGACCCTGACGGATATGTTAGCTGAACATGTGCAAAACCAAAAACTCAAAGACGCTCTGGCCGGCCTGTGGGGATATTACGGGCTGCCGTCATCACAGCTTTCCGCTTTTTATTATTCAGTTGCCACCGGGGGCTACCTGAAAAACGGGTCATATTACATTAAACAGCGCTCCCAGGACTTGAGCAATGCCATGGCACAAGAAATCGAAAAAGCCGGCGGAAAAATTTTGTACAATAAAACTGTGACAAAAATCAACGTCAAAAACAATTCAGTCACCGGCATCGAAATGTCCGACAAGACGACGCTTGCGGCTAAAGCCGTGGTCAGCAATGCCAGTGCGCTGACAACATTTCAGAAAATGCTGCCAAAAGATACGGTTTCGACAGAGTATCTCAAGCAATTAAAGAGTTATCGCCCCAGCATCTCCAGTTTTATTGTCTGGCTGGGTTTAAATAAGGATATCACAGATAAAATATCCTGCTACGGCACCCATGTGTCCGGTAAGCAGGGAGTGGAAGCCGGCTACCGGTCATGTATTAAAGGAGACATTGAAAACGGTCCGTTTGGTGTAGCAGTATACGATAAA
>JAJRPH010000231.1 GCA_024280875.1 Deltaproteobacteria bacterium
AAAGTCCAAATTCTGTGTTGCGCTTCATCCTTCGTTTCTTCATGGTACGCTAAGTACAAATCATCACTCAGGATTTGCGCGCCTTAAATTTGGAGCTTTTTTCTTTGCCATCGGAATCTGACTTTTTACGAGTTTGTCAAAAGTGATTATAAAAAGAAATATTCGAATCGGTATTTCAAGACACGCTGAAATACGGTTAAAAGAAATCCGTTTAACAGTTAGGGGGTGCGAGGGACGTATGTGAATATGCAGACCGAAACCAAGATAATCCCCTGCCTGTCAAAATTAAATTGAAAAAGAAGGGATGCTGCACAGCCATGATGTCAAGCCGATGAGACTATTCCATATGGTTTTTAATCATTTTTTAAATGATGGGTTGGATGTGGGGAAAAATAAAAACGGGCACATAAGTACCCGTTTTTATTAATAAGGTGGCGGAGAGACAGGGATTCGAACCCTGGATGCAGCTTTAACCACATACTCGCTTAGCAGGCGAGCGCCTTCAGCCGACTCGGCCATCTCTCCGAGAATCTGACAAATCAGATTACTTTTATCTATTGGATTATATTGAAAATCAATTCCATTGATTTTCATGGCGGAGGGAGTAGGATTCGAACCCACGGAACTTTCGCTCAACGGTTTTCAAGACCGCCGCCTTCAACCACTCGGCCATCCCTCCATCAACTAAAAAGATTTTAATACAAAATTTACAGAGAGAGGTCAATATTATTTTTTCAAACAATTTATATACAAAAAAAAATTTAACAATTCTTTTCATTTATGCTTGATCGGTTTAACTTTTACCTTTTCAGGTATCAGATATGACTTGATTTATATTTAACCCTGATTGACTGCGCATAAAACCTAATCAGGCGAATGCCCCGGATGAATAATCAGAATGCCCTGCATTGGATGTTGACATGTAAGTTTTTTAATTTATTATATAGGATTGAAATTAATTATTAAGTGTATTGATCAGCCGTATTTATCTCTATACGGCCTTATTTTTAAGGAGAACATCTCAATGAAGCAAAAGTACTCAATTTTTAAAGATAATGAAACCGGCTTTGTGACAATCAAAGAATTTGCGGAATTAGAAAAAGGTCTGTTTTCATTAATTTTTGAAGAAACATACGATAATGCGATGGTCCAGGCGGCTATCGAAGAAGGAAAAGATGCGCTGATCTCTGTTATAAGAACACCGAATCTTTACCCTATCGCAGAGTATGCTGAAAAAATAGCAGACACAATCATTGATCAATTTAAAAACAAAACTCCTACAGAAGAGCCTGTAGAACTTATTTTTAATGATATCAAGTTAATGCAGAAAGAAAAAAAAGAGACTGCAGAAGCAGAACCGGAAACGGAAAAGGATAAATCTGTGGAACTTGACGATCTGTTAGAGGATGACATAAATTCTTCCGAAAAAGACGATGACTCTTCTGAAAAAGACAAGGGTTCAGAAAATAACAGTGTCGCTACCAAAAAAGGCAAGAATGATGACTGATGCGCGAACAGTGCAGTCGGAACATAATTAAAGGAATTTGAGAAATGGCCTTTGAAACAAAAGAGCAGGTTCTGGAAAAAATACTCGATCAGGAAAAGCCTGTCTGCCCGAATTGCAACAAAAAAATGGATTTATGGGAAGTTCCGCCGATTAATTTTAGTGACGGCCTGGGATGGGATTCTCCGTATTTATATGTGTGTTTTAATGACGAATGCCCCATGTATGTCAATGGATGGGACCATTTAATGGAAAACTATGCGCATCGGGCGTCATACCGATGCATCAAAAGCCCGTTTGATAAAAATTTTGAAGCCATGCCGGTATTCAGCTCTATGGGCGGCCTGGGGCAGAAAATTGATGAACAGGTAATGGTTGAACAAGAAGTCCTCAAAGAAGCCATTAAAAAAGGGTTTTCCCTCCTGGCCGACTGCTACACATCCAAAGACGACCTGACCGTTGTCCGACTGCTGCTGGACGTCCATGAACCGGTTCGGGTTCGAGTGAAAGCCGCAGAAATGGCAGGCGACCTGGCAGGTCTTGAAGCCCTTGACCTGATTAATAATTATAAATTCGGGAATGATGTTCTACAGAAAAAGGCGAAAGAAGCGGTAGCGAAAATTCATGAGCGGTTTTTTACACGGGAATGCCCGTTTTGTGCTGAAATCATCAAAAAACGGGCAAAAATCTGCAAACACTGTAACCGGGAAGTCGCTGGGCAATAAGAAAAGACCTGATATTTCTATAAAAAATACTTTCTTCCGGCTGAAATGCCTTATTCCCGATCCGGTTTGACCGCCATCCGGGAAGGGTCCACATCTTCGATCATTCTCTGCGCCCATTTGGTATCAAACTTCAAGTGAATTGAGTAGTCATCAAAGACCTGGGGTTGGGCGGCGATGACTGTCATCAACTGCTCAACACGGTGATAGGCATTATGCTTCATTGGCAGATTAAAGCGGATCTTCAGCCGACGACCGAGCAGCATGCGAATCGTTTCTTTTTTTGAACTCTTAATATCAAAAGAAATTCCTCCGGCAGACAGGTCCGAAAGATCTCCTTTGTACCCTTTTCCCATTGGCTTTCCGGCTTTGTCCAAAATCTGAAAAATGACAGTTCCGGAAAGAGTTACCCGCTTATCCGACCGGCGTTCAAAGCTTTTACCTTCCAGTTCTTTTTTTATCAAATCGTTTTTTATACAATAGTTATAAAGCTTTGACTCTAATGCCGGTACATCTTTTTTCCATTTTTTTAATACATCCACTTCCAGATAAGTCGTCTTCGTGATGCTTAACGGAAATATTGACACAGTGCAGACCGTTGCGGAAAAAAAAGGTTGCTGGCCGATAATATCGCCGACACCCAGGATTTTAATCAGGTTTTCCTTGCCCCCCTGATTAAATAGTGCTTTTACCTCGCCCTTATTGATAAAATACAAACGGCTGTTTAGCTTGCCTTGGTCCATAATGGGCTCACCAGCCTGAAACTTTTTTGATTTCATTGAATAATACAGCGCGTTTCCTTCGGCAGTTGACAGGGACTCATAGAGCGTGGACCAGATTTCAAGATGTTCCCGGTCCACGTTTTCACTTTTTTCCTCTTCTATGACCTCCCCGGAGCGGACGATTTCCGTCAGCGCCATGGGATCTGTTTCATACAGTTTTTCATGCAACGCTTCCGCTTTTTCAAAATTCTTTTCTCTGGCATAATCCACGATTAAGTCAAAGATCAACTTGCATGCGCCTTCCGTATCTTTTTGACTGATACACTGATCAATCAATGCTTCCCTTTTGAGTTTGTCTTTTTCGCCCATGCCCCCTCCTTAAACAGTGGAACCAGTTGCTGATTGAATTTTACTCAATGCATCGTTCGCTGCGGCTCTCACGGTTGGATCATACACTTTTGTTAAAAAACCTTTTGTTCGGATAATTCTCTTTAAAACCGGCACAGCCTGTTTTTCGCCCATGCGACCGAGCGCTTCACAAATCTTTATCATTATATCGATTTTCACTTTTTTGGAATTACCGGGAGTGTTTGACTCCAGCATTTCAATCATGTCCGGAACCGGTTCGCGATATTTCAGGGTTCCGATTACAGAAAAAATAGTACTTTTAACCTCATCGTCAACCGTATACCAATTTTTATATAATACTTTTCCGGCAACTGCGCCACCGATATTCTGAACCGCAAGAACCGCTTCCCGCTGAATTCGGGGATTTTTATCTTTCAGTAACTGTTCCAGCAGCTTTAAATCAGATGAATCTCCAATGCGGCCCAGCAAAAGGGTCAGGTTGCGGAGATAAAACCAGGGTCCGCCCTGCCGGATTCTTTCCGCAACCGGCTGTACGCAAGACGCTCCAATTTCGCTTATCACACGAAGAATACGGTTCCTTTCAGATCTATTTTGGCTGTCATGAAGCATATCAAGCAGCCGTTCGATGTTCATGGATCCAATGATGACAAGACAGTCGATATTTTCAATGGCACTTTTTGCCCCGCCCGGACCTGAAGTCTCAAATAATTTATTTAATATATCTTCTGATGCCAGATTTTGCAACATTTTCGCGACCACGGCCTTTATTTCTTTTCCTTTTTTCAGGCTCCCGGTATGGATTAAATTCATTGCATTAAGAATATGTTCCGCATCTTTGAGACGAAACTGCTCAATCAAAGTTTGGGCTAATTTTTGACGCTGTCCGATAACTTTTTCATATATCGCCGAAAATTCTGTTTCAAGCTGGACCCATTCCGTCAATTTCCGTGACAGCAAAATCCTTTCTTCCAAACAACCGGTGGCTTCAAATTTTTCATCAATTTCAGCCAGTAGTTCCACTGCGGCAATTCTTGTGTCAGGATCTTTATTGAGAAGCAAGTGCCCTATTTGACCAAACAACGCAACTATTGTGGAATATTTCTCGTTGGACAATAGATTTTGAACCGTTTCGTTCATTCGGTCCAGCATTACGCGCTCATGGGACACCAGAGACTGACACTTTAATATACTGCTTAAAGCGGACTCCAACTGTCCGGCACGTTGTTTATATGCCTCGGATACCGATTCGTCTCCGGGTGCTTCTGCCGGCATTTTTCCGGCGATAAACTGGACCTTCTTTATATTTTTCATCAGACTGGAAACCTGGCGGTTTGTCACGATTTGGGGAAGGGTGCATTCACCAACGTCTGCAATCATGTTCACCATTTGTTGTATCCGATGGATAAAGCTTTTAAATTTATCGTCATCCAGCTCTTTTACAAAAACATCTAAAAAACTATCCCCAAAGACTCCGTCCAGGTCCTGAGTCAAAACCGTCAACAGACCGTCATCGTTCATTTCCGTTAAGGAATGAATAAGATATTTTGAAATTTCCGATTTCTCAACATCTGAAGCCGTCTCGAACGCCCCCATCATTCGGGCAAAAGTCTCTGATAAATCCTCTGGCCCGTGATTTTTGACATCTTTCATTAATTGTTTCACCCCGGATTCAAACACTCGTGAAATCCACTCAGGGTCGGTTGCAAGGTTTCTAATCGATTCAAGCATCTCTTTTGAAATGGATTGATCCCCTAAAATATATTTTACAATATCCTCGTCAGAAATTTCCATACCCGCAACAATACTCTGGCCCGAATCCTTCTCCACATATATTTTTTCATCGATTTGAATATGGGTTATTTTCTGGTCTTTGATCAATTGTCGAATATTCTCGACGTCGTTCATGTCTTCAGGACTTTTCCCGATAATCTGAATAAAATTAATAAGTTCTCTTTTTGTAACGCCTTTTTCAAAGGTGATGCTCCGAATTTTCCAATCGAGCATCACCCCTAAAAAAGAAACAATCGGGAGATTTTTTTGTTCTACTTCAGACAATGGTTCGCCCTGAACAATCAAGGTTCTTTCTGCCTCGCCATATTCAACAACATCTGTATGCTTCATAATCGCGGACAGGGCTATGTAGATGCGGTTTACGGAGTTGATAATCAAATCACTGGTAGGCGGATACAGGCGGATATTGTTGATCGCTGTATTGATGGGAAAAATTAAGTCGGTTGCACTTTTTTGAATGTTGCGATTGCTCATAATTTTTTTAGCTATTCGTTGATTTTTCGGGAAACATTCACATTCATACTATCATAGGATCGAAAAATAATTTTTTCTTTTTCCAGTTTTTTATCTGAAAATTCAATCGGCTGAAATCCTGATAAAATTTCGGTTGCTTGCAAACGAGACGGAATGCGGCTCAACCCCTCTCCTATTTTTTTTCCGGAGATTGTATCATAAATAACCGCTGTTTGACTGTCTGAAACCACGGCATACGGAACCGGGAAAGAATCAAAAATTCGGGATGCGGAAACCACTTCCCGCTCACGGGATTCCAGTGATCCTGCGGCACATTTGATAACCATGAAACGCTGGTCATTAACGGACACCACAAGGTCCAGCTGCGACCTGTATAAACTGCCGGAAATATCGATTTCAATGTCCACGTCAACCTGGATCTCTTCCTTGTAATAGCCTTTCTTTTCCACCAGATACTGTTCCAGACGCTGCCGGAGTTCCTCTGCCCCCACGTTGGGAACCGTTTTACCGGTAATATAATCTACAAGAATGTCATGGTTTTTATCATTATCGGCCATGTTCAGGCCTCGTGATATAAGCGGTTTGTTTTGGATATTTTTTGGACACTTTAAAAGTCAATAAGTACTCTATAGTGTGCTTGTAAGAAATATAAATACCATATAATGATTGATTTACTCTTGCTTGGGGTCAAAATGTCCACAAAACCTTCTGGAACGCTGAAAGCTACTGATATCATAAATTATATTTACAATATCGCTTCATGCTGTTCAGATGTCTGCATGTTGCTCTATCCCGGATGAATCTTTCAAAATTAATGAATTTCCGGTCATCTCCGCCGGTTTTTCAATACCCATAATCTCTAAGATGGTGGGGGCAATATCCCCTAGCACCCCTTCTTTTAGATGAATATTTTTAATGTTGCGACTCATCAGAACCAGAGGAACCGGATTTAATGTGTGCGCTGTAAACGGCTTATTGTTTTCATTTTTCATTTTTTCAGCATTGCCGTGATCTGCCGTGATCAACACCGTGCCGTTTTTTTCAAGAACAGCTGAAACCACTTTTTCCGTGCACTGGTCCACAACCTCACAGGCTTTAACCGCTGCTTCAATAATCCCTGTATGGCCGACCATATCAAGATTGGCAAAGTTGAGCACGATCATCTGATATTTTTCAGACCGGATAAACGATATTGTTTTGTCAGCCACCGCATAGGCACTCATTTCCGGTTTCTGATCATAGGTGGTCACCTCCCGGGGAGATGGCACCAGGTAACGGTCTTCATGGGGAAACGGTTTTTCCGCACCGCCGTTAAAAAAATACGTGACATGGGCGTATTTTTCCGTTTCCGCGATCCTCAATTGATTCAACCCATGCGCACTGACTACTTCACCGAGAACCTTTTCCAGATGAACCGGCGGAAAGGCAACAGGCAGAGTAAATATTTCATCATAAAGCGCCATGCACACAAAATCGCATAAATCGATGGTTTTTTCTTTTTTAAAATGGCTAAAACCGGGTTCCGTAAACGCCCGGGTTATCTGACGGGCACGGTCCGGCCGAAAATTAAAAAAGATAATCCCGTCATTATCAGACACCATTCTCACGGGTTTTCCGTTATCTTTGACCATCAGCACGGGTTTGACGAATTCATCGGTTTCACCCCGCGCATACGCATGTAAAACTGCTGCCACCGGGTCCGGTTCTTTGACTCCTTCCCCAAGAGTATAGAGCCGGTAGGCTTTTTCCGTGCGGTCCCATCGGGTATCTCGGTCCATGGCGTAATAACGGCCGCAGATACTTGCAATCCTTCCGGTTTTTTGGGAATCCAAATACGCTTGCAACGATTTTATGTACTTAACGCCGCTGTCCGGCGGGGTGTCACGGCCGTCTAAAATAGCATGAATATAAATTTTTCTGATTCCCTTTTGTGCCGCCATCTCAATGAGCACCAACAGGTGGGCCAGCTGACTGTGAACCCCGCCGTCGGAAACCAGTCCCATTAAGTGCAAGGCGGATCCTTTTTCTTTTACTTTTGACATTACCGCACTGAATGCTTCATTGTCAAAAAAAGTCCGGTCCTGTATTGCCATATCAATCCGCAGCAGGCCCTGGTACACGATCCGGCCGGCACCGATATTCATATGGCCGACTTCGGAGTTGCCCATGATGCCCGTCGGCAGGCCGACAGCCTTGCCGGAACACTGCAGCCGGGTATTGGGATAATTTCTTATAATACTGTCTAAAAAAGGGGTTTTTGCCATGGCAACGGCATTATCCTTTCCGTTTGACGCGGAAATCCCCCAACCGTCTAAAATCATCAATACGCAAGGCCCGTTTTCTTTCATCACGATTCGGCCGCTCCGCTGTTTTCATCCATTTCAGAGATATCAACATAATCTTCAATGGCGATCCGTGCAGCATTCACCCAGAAGCCCTCCAGATCATAAAACTCCCGAACCGGCTCCAGAAAGACATGAATCAGTATGTGGCCGTAGTCCATCAGGACCCAATGCCCCTCTTTCAGACCTTCAATACTGATGGGTGCGATACCGTTTTTTTTCAAATCCTCTTTTATATGTTCAGCGATGGCGGAAACCTGCCGGTTTGATTTACCGGAACAAAGCAGAAAGACATCCGTAAAAGATGTCTGTGCCCTGAGATCCAGAAGGACAAGATCCCTCGCTTTTCTGCCCAGCGCGGCTTTAATAAAATATTTAATCGATGGATCTAATTCGGTCGTCGGATCGAACTCGTCGGGGGTCATAAATAAAGTCCTTTTTTGTGAATATATTTTTCAACGGTTTCCGGAACCATGCTTTTTATTGAAACGCCCTGCCGGATAAAATTTCGTATTATGGTCGATGAAATGTCCACCGGGGTCACATGACTCAAATGCACCGATTGCTTTGCCGGGTGGACAAAACAGGATTCCTGCGGTATAAATTCATATCCCGAATCCACATGAACATGAATATATTTTTCCAGTTCAACGGATGGCGTTGCGCTTTGTTTTGTGTTTTGTGCCGGGCGCGTCATGACAATCAACGGGATCAGGTCAAGGAGTTTTTGAAAGGATTTCCAGGTATCAATTTCTAAAAACGCATCCATTCCCACAATTAAAAAGCAGGGCGTTGATACGGGAAGATTGTTTTTGAAATATCTAACGGTATCAATGGCGTATGAAGGACCCTGGCGATGGATTTCCACATCTGACACCATAAACCCCTTACCAGGCGGCATTGCATCCATTATCATCTGAAACCGGTCTTTTGCATCCGCCAGATCGTCCATCCCCTTATGCGGCGGAATAGCGGAAGGAATAAAATATATCTTTTCCAGGTTAAACTCCGCCTTAACCTCTTCCGCCACTTTTCGATGACCGGTATGTATCGGATTAAATGTCCCGCCAAAAAGACCGATGCCGTTCAAAAAAAACAGTTCCTCTTTTTTTTATTTTATTTTTTTTAAAAAAATAACGCAGCAATAGAAGCAAAGGCAATGTTCTTTAGCTATAAACGACAATCCTTTAATACCGTAAGGTTATCCCGATGGATCACCTCATCACACAGTTTCTCCCCCAGATATTCATGAATCTGATCTGTTTTGCACCCCATGATTTTCCGGATATCTGAAGAACTGTAATTGACCAGCCCGATGGCAATACGCGAATTGCTTTCGCCGCTTAGCGCAACTGCATCACCCACCTCAAAATCACCTTCAACGGCAATTACTCCTCCGGGAAGAAGGCTTTTTCCCCGTTTTAATATCGCCAGAACCGCTCCCGTATCAATCCGGATGGTACCTTTGGATTTGATATTATAACCAATCCAGCATTTCCGGCTGGAAAGTTTTTCCTTGGTCGGAATAAAAAACGTACCATAATTCTCGCCGGAAAACAATTTTATCAGAATATCGGCTTTCAGGCCGTTGGCAATGGCCATGGGAATTCCGGTATTGGTAACTTTTGCCGCAGCCCGTACTTTACTCAACATCCCGCCGGTACCCAGGGTGCCCGGAATATCGCCGGCAACCTGCTCTATGCTGTCATCAATGGTTTCAACTTCGGAAATCAGCTCCACATCCGTTTGTTTTCTCGGATCACCGGTATACAATCCATTGATATCCGTTAAATTAATCAGAAGATCCGCATTCATCAAAAGCGAGATCATGGCGGACAGGTTGTCGTTATCACCAAATTTAATCTCGTCCACCACCACGGTGTCGTTTTCATTGATGATCGGAATAATTTTCCAGGACAAGAGTGTATTTAATGTGTTTCGGGCATTTAAATACCGGTCCCGGCTGGTGGTCAAGTCATCTCCGGTCAGCAGTATCTGGGCAACCTTGATATCGTAAACATCAAAGGCTTTTTCATATTCGAACATCAAACCGGGCTGACCGACTGCCGCCATGGCCTGCCGCTTGGGAATTTCATCCGGTCGTTTTGCCAGACCGATCTTTTTCTGACCCGAAGCCATCGCACCCGATGAAACAAGAATCACTTCAAGCCCCTTTTCCATCAATTGACTAATCTGTCTGGACAAGTCATAAATTACCGGAAGGTTCAACCCCTGATCTGCGGTCAGCACATTACTGCCGACTTTGACCACCAGTCGTTTTACCTGATTGAAACATTGTTTCCGGTTAATCATGATGATCCCGTAAAAAGCTTTTCATGGTGATGAATCGCCACTGTATCAACAAACAACTTATCGATCATTTCAAATTTTTATGAATGAGTTATTTGGAAGTCAGAGTTTGACGGCAAAGAAGCCGTCAATCATCATCCGAATCCGGCCGATTAATAATATGATTTAATGCGCCGACCAGCTCATCAACGCCGCTGCCGGTAATGGCGGAAATTTCATATATTTGCTTGTTGTCTACAGCGTTCCGGAAGGCGGCGGCCGATTTATCTGTTTCCGGCATATCCATTTTATTTAACACAACAATCTGGTGCTTTTCAACAAGCTTGCTGCTGAATCCCGCAAGTTCGTGATTGATGGCATTATATGACTGTAATGGTTCCTCCGGATCAATGGTTGTACAATCAATCAAGTGAAGCAGAATCCGGTTTCGTTCTATATGCCGCAAAAATTTAATGCCCAGTCCGGTGCCTTCATGGGCGCCTTTAATCAACCCGGGGGTATCTGCCACAGCAAAAGGCTCTCCCCAGGGTGGAAACACAACACCAAGATTGGGAGTAAGGGTGGTAAAAGGATAATCTGCGACTTTTGGACGTGCGGAGGAAATCCGGCTGATAAGAGTGGATTTGCCGGCATTCGGAAACCCGATAATTCCGACATCGGCAAGAAGCTTTAAGTCCAGCTTTAAATTAAAGGCTTCACCGGGTAATCCGGGCTGAGCATACCGGGGGACACGATTGGAGGAGGTGCTAAACCGCCTGTTTCCTTTGCCCCCAAGTCCGGCTTTTGCAATAACAAAGGACTCGCCATCAACAAGACAGTCTTTGATGACGTCACCGGTATCCGAGTTGACGATCAATGTACCCGGCGGCACTTCTATGATCAGGTCTGCGCCTTTTTTACCGGACTTTTGCGAGCCTTGACCATAGCCACCGTTTTTGGCCTTGAAAATTGTTTTGTGGCGGAATTGATACAGCGTTCTTCTGCGGGTGGTTGTGAGAATTATCACATCCCCGCCATTCCCTCCGTCACCGCCGTCAGGGCCGCCTTTCGGGATATATTTTTCCCGTCGGAAGCTTACACATCCCCGGCCACCGTCACCGGCTTTGACATAAATCGACGCTTCGTCAATTAATTTCACTCGGAATAAACACTGACCTTTTTCCGGGAACGACCCAGCCGTTCATAGGTAACTACGCCATCAAGCTTTGAAAACAAGGTATAGTCTTTACCCATTCCGACATTCTGTCCCGGATGAATTTTGGTTCCAACCTGACGAACCAGAATATTTCCCGCTCTGACCGTCTGGCCACCATATTTTTTAATGCCGCGCCGTTGGGCATTACTGTCCCGACCATTTCTTGAACTACCCGCAGCTTTTTTATGTGACATGGTTTTTTCTCCTTATATAATCTGATTTTTTACAGATTCAGAAATTATACTTATAAAATTACGCGCTAATGCTATCGATCTTAACTGCCGTGTAAGGCTGCCGATGGCCTTGGGTCCGTCGATACCGTTTGCGACGTTTGTATTTGAACACGATAATTTTCTTGCTTTTGCCCTGCTCAACGATTTGAGCATTTACGGATGCACTTTCAAGCACCGGCTGTCCAATGGTTAACGCTTCACCGTCCACGACCAGCAGTACCTTGTCAAAGGTAAGACTATCGCCGACATTGCCGTCAACCTTTTCAATCCGTAATACATCACCTTCTTCGACTTTATACTGTTTTCCACCAGCTGCAACTACAGCATACATTTTTATTTCCTCCATTTACAACTTAATATAGCTTTTAATAAACCCGAAAAGTATAGTTTTATTTCCTGTTTTGTCAATAAAAATATAATAAATATCCCAAAATACCGTTTACCGGAAAATAGATCCAAAAACAAGATCCACGAAAAAACATTTTCGTGGATGCCGATACCATTAAAAAAAGGGGCATTCTTAAAGAATGTCCCCTTTTTGAATTCTATTTTTGAAGGCTTATGCAGCCAGTTCGTCTTTAACCCCGACAAATACTTTGTAAAGCATGGTCAGGATCAGAAAACCGGTTGCATAAACAGCGATCCCAATCATGACTTCGGCAAATGTCGGAAAATACTCATTTACTTCATGCAGCGGGTTGGGAACAAATCCGCCGGCGACCATGCCCATTCCTTTGTCAATCCAGATGCCGATAAATGTAAAAACACAGGCTACCGCAAGGACGGATTCATTCTGACGGGCTTTCGGTATCAGCAGCAAAATGATTCCCGAGACAATCAGCACCATGGCGGTCCACATCCAGGGAACGAGGATCCCGTGACCATGGAGACCAAAAAACAGGTACTGCAGATGATCCATATGTTCCGGAATCTGGCTGTACATGACAACAAACACCTCACATAAAAAGAAGAACATGTTTGCACAGGAACCATATACAACGACTTTTGACAGACTTTGAATCTGTTCCTTGCCCGGATCAAAGTTTGTTACCTTGCGAACAATAAGACATAATATAATCAAAAACGCCGGACCGGCAGCAAATGCTGATGCCAGAAAACGGGGGGCAAGAATGGCGGTCAGCCAGAACCCTCTTCCGGGCAAGCCGCAGTACAAAAACGCGGTCACCGTATGAATACTGATGGCCCAGGGAACTGATAAATATATCAGCGGTTTCAACCACTTAGCAGGAGGAACGGAGTTACGTTCCGCTTCCAGCACATTCCAGCCCACAACCAGATTTATCACCAAGTACCCGCTCAGTACGAGCATGTCCCAGAAGAGCATGGAGTGCGGGGTGGGGTACAACAATACATTCAACACCCGCATGGGCTGTCCCAAGTCCGCAACAATAAAGAGGATACACATAATTACCGATGCAATGGCCAGAAATTCACCCATGATGGTAATTCTTCCGAATGCCTTGTAATTATGGAGATAATAGGGAATGACAAGCATTACTGCCGAGGCCGCAACCCCGACCAGAAAGGTAAACTGAGCAATATAAAATCCCCAGGTCACATCCCGGCTCATCCCGGTGATTCCCAGGCCGAAGTCAAGCTGCTTTAAATAAAAACTAAATCCGACAGCGATGATTCCCAGCAGGGCAAACACCCAAATCCAATACGCCTTACTTCCTTTTAAAGCCTTTTCTAGCATAACCACCTACCTTATACTATGTAATATACCGATGGGTTGGTACCCAGGTTTTGTTTACGCCGAATGGCATAGTTTTCTTTCAGCAACTGCCGGACCTCGGACTGAGGATCACCGAGATCTCCGAAAACAAGCGCGCCTTTTGAGGCTTCTACGCAGGCCGGTTGTTTTCCAACGGCCAGGCGTTCGGCACAGAAATTACATTTTTCAACCACACCTTTCATGCGTGTGGGAAATTCTTTATTTTCATGGGCAATGGCGCTCCGGGGATCTTCAAAATTAAAACTTCTTGATCCGTAAGGGCAGGCGGCCATGCAAAAACGGCAACCAATACACCGGTGAAAATCCATCATAACAATGCCGTCTTCCCGTTGAAAAGTCGCCTGGGTCGGACATGCCTGAACACAGGGCGGGTTTGCACAATGATTACATAATACCGGAATCGGGAGCTCTTTTAATCGTTCGACAAGAAACTCATCCGTCTTTCCTGGAAAAACATGATTATAATGCGCTTCCCAGATCCATTTAATTTCATGTTTTTTGTTTTCAAGCTCCGGGATATTGTGCGCTTCACGACAGGCTTTTTCCATTTTATGGCAAATCCTGCCGCTCAGTTTCTTCGTATCAACAACCATCCCCCACCGTTTTGCGGTCAGGGCGTTTGCTGTTTTTTTATACGTTGCTTCAGCCGAAGCCTGGCCGGAAGATGCAATCACGTCTTCTGATGTCAGCCCATCCAGCAGGGACAAAGATCCCAGTCCCAGAACAGATACCCCGGCGAATTTTAAGAAGCTTCTTCTGTTATTCTCCATCACTTCTTCTCCTTCGGGTATTTATGACAATCCCAGCAGTATGGATCAACCGATGCATATTCGTGACATTTGTCACAAAACTCGGCTTTATTTGAATGACATTCCATGCAGGTGTTGGAAAGACTTGCCATATATTCCTTACCATCTATTTCATAAACACGCTCGGCATCACGAACCGTTCGATCCCGCCAGCCGTCTAACAGGTGCATATGCTCTTTTCGCATATAATCGGTATCCCGGACACAATGTTTGGCTTTTTCCGCCTTGTCCGACAACTTTGGCTCCGGCGCGGATGATACAGCGCCGTGGTTGTACCAGAAAGGAAACGTAAACACCGCAAAAAAGATGATCAGCCCGATGATGATTTTCGGTTTATCATTCATCAGTTTACTCCTCCTCTTCATTCAGGGGTTCAAACCGAAGATCTGTGGTCCGCTCAATTTCACCATCCATCACCAGTGCGTTCCCCACAAGTTCATGAATTCCGGAGACCCCGACTTCAGGCACCCAGTAATCCATCAACGGCGGTAATGCTGCCCTGTCAATGGCGCAAATGCAAGCCAGCATATTCACGCCGTGTTTATCATGCACATGCTTAACCGCATTGGCTCTGGGCAGGCCGCCCCGCATACGTAAGTCCATTATTTCTTCAGTATTCAGACCGGAACCGGAACCGCAGCAAAAAGTTTGTTCTTTGATAGTGTTTTCCGGCATTTCATAAAAATTATTACAAACGCCTTTCAAAACATACCGGGGTTCATCCAGCAAACCCATGCCTCGCGCCGGATTGCATGAGTCATGATAGGTTACTTTGAATTTATCGTTTCGTGAAGGATCCAGCTTCAACTTGTTGTTCTTGATCAGGTCCGCCGTAAATTCTGCGATATGTACCATTTTGGTGGATGCGGCATTGTCAAACCGGGTTCCGGTGATGGGGTTTACCGGCACCTCCATAAAATCAGCAGGGCCGTTCATTGTTTCCATGTACTGGTTAATGACCCGCCACATGTGGCCGCACTCGCCGCCCAATATCCATTTAACACCCAGTCGTTTGGCTTCCGCATACATTTTGCCGTTCAACCGTTTCATCACTTCAGAGGATGTAAACAGGCCAAAATTACCGCCTTCAGACGCGTACGTACTGAGCGTATAATCCAGGCCGATATGCTCAAAGAGCATCAGGTATCCCATCATCGTATAGGTTCCAGGATCGGCAAAGGCGTCTCCGGATGGTGTGATGAAAAGAATTTCGGCCCCTTTACGGTTAAAAGAGGGATTGATTTTAATTCCGGTGATTTCTTCAATGTCATCACAGAAAAAATCAATCATTTCCTTGAACGCATGAGGCTGTATTCCGAGATGGTTTCCGGTTCGGAAACAATTAGCCACCGGTTCAATGATCCAATTAATATTTAAGCCAAGCAAGGACAGCAATTCCCGGCCCATCATGGTGATCTCTGCCGTATCAATGCCATAGGGGCAATACACGGAACACCGGCGGCACTCCGAGCACTGATAAAAATAAGAAAACCATTCCTTGATTACAGTCGGCGTCATCTTTCGGGCACCGGCAATGGACCCCAGGATTTTTCCGGCAGTGGTGAAATCCTTGCGATAAACGGATCTCAAAAGCTCCGCCCGCAGTACCGGCATGTTTTTGGGATCACCGGATCCAATAAAGAAATGGCATTTATCCGCGCAGGCTCCACACCGGACACAGATATCCATAAAAATTTTTAAGGAACGATACTTTTCCAGACGATCCTTAAATCCTTCATAAATAATTTGCTCCCAGTTATCCGGGAGTTTCCAGTCTTCATCTGCCGGTGACCATTCATCTCTCGTCACAAGCCCCAAATAATCCTGGTTTTTCTTTTTAGCAGGATAACAAAATTTTCCTCCGGAAAGATCCGTCGGCACGGCTTCCCACCGATCCGAAGGAATCGTGTAATCGATGCTGTTATACATCTCTTCAGGTTTCAGGATATCTACCATAATTACTCCTTTTCCACAGGCAGACCTGCCTCGATCATTTTTTCCCTGAAGTCGTCTTCATACTCGTCATATGTATGAAATTTGACCTTGGGGTTCCATGGATTAATATGTCTTTTCATCCGGCTGTTGTTTGCGAGATTTCGGGTGGGGCTTAAAAACACGCCGCCCATATGCATCAGCTTGCTGAACGGGATATAAACAACCAGAATACAGACAAGAAACAGGTGAACAAAAAAGAGTCCGCCCAAACCGCCTTCCGGTACGCCGGAGTGAAATGTTGCCAATCCCATGGTCAGTTCCTTGATTTTGACCACGTCCACTTTGGTGAAATATCGCATCGTTAACCCGGTCAATGCTATCCCGATGATCAGTAGCAGGGGAAAATAGTCCGCTGCACGGGATATATAATTGACTTTTGGGATTAAAATCCGTCGCAGCAGCAGCAAAATGGCTCCGACCAGCAGGGTAATTCCGGAAATATAAACACCGGGAAGTCCGACCTGAAGGATTCCGTCGATCTGTTCAAGGAACTTGACTAAGAAGGGCACCGGGTCCAGAAAAAATCTGAGATGCCGGACAACCACCGCAAGAAAGGAATAGTGAAACATAATGGCAAACAGCCATAACCACACCACCCATTTGTACGAGAGCCTGTCGCCGACTATCTCCGTCCTTGTGTTTTTAAACAAAGACCTGAACAGCACAATCTCTAAAAACATTCTGGCAATTACACCAAACAGGTTGCTCGGGTTTTCAATCTTGTTTTGCTTAATCCAGTCCAGGGACTGCTGTTGACCACAGGTAGTGGGAATCCGGAAAGGAACCGGGGACTTGGCCCAGCCCATAACCCGATTAACAAACCCGGCGATAAAAATCACCACCGCCAGATACGGGATAAAGATTCCGAACACACCCTGAAGTCCTGCTATTCCGGCGCCCACATAGGCCACCAATCCGAGAACAACCACTGCCAGGAGGGAAGATAAATAATTTACATTCATTGAAAATCACCTCATCCTACATGTTCACAATATATTTACAAAACTGACTTTTTACCATTTCATCAAGGTTAATATATAGCGAATGTATATAACCGACGTTATCTTCATACCTGTGATTCCGGGTTGATATCCGGGATTTCACAGATGATCTCTTTTTTGACCAACAGTTTTTTTAAACTATTTTTTGCCTGATTGATCCTTAATAAATAAATTTTTTCTCTGCACTTACCATAAATATCGAAAGCAATCAAAATCAATTCATCCGCATTTAACGCCACCTCTTCCAGAAAACATTCAACGCTTTTGTCCTGTCGATGCTTGTTGAGCGCTTTTCGAAAAAGATGTTTGATGGAGATGATAAATGAGATTGCCCGGGAGGGGGTAAGTTCCTGAACTGCCCTTAAACGGACAATCGGATCTAAGGCTTCGTTTACGGCCGCCGGATCCATTTTTTGCTTGATCACTTGCGTGAATAAAAGATCAATGCTTCGTTTAATCGTGCTGCCCACCGGGTTGGCAAACGGATCTTTCGTGTCTTTGAAAAATTTTTCAGAATCTGCCGAATAGGTTGCAATAACTTCCGCAATCCACTTTTCCACCAGCTTCTGCCTGTTTTCAATTAAAAATTTTTGAAGGTCCATGACCAAAGATCTTTGTTCCAATTGACGGACACGCACAAAAGAATAAAACATTTTGTACAACTAAATTAAACATATACATTAAAAAAGAGAGTATTTATATCAAAATGAAAAACAATGTCAAGTTTAATTCGAGAAGACATTCTTTATATATTATACACAGGGTAACCGCATTTGACTTTTGATAACATGAAAAATAATTTTCGACCAATGCATTTTGAGGGATCCATATAACTACTTAAAAACATTAAAAATATCTAGACTTTTGATTGAAAGTGTGCTACCGCCTGATAATACTAAC
>JAJRPH010000232.1 GCA_024280875.1 Deltaproteobacteria bacterium
ACACGGGGATAAATAATGATCGATGCGCTTCAATTTGAATTTATGAGAAATGCGGTGATTGCTGGATGCTTTGCCAGCCTTATTTGCGGTGTGATTGGCTCATTTGTTGTGGTCAACCGCCTGGTTTTTCTTGCCGGCGGGATCGCTCATGCCGCTTTCGGGGGAATCGGCATTGCCTTCTTCTTTGGAATTCCCTATATGCTCGGAACCTTGGGTTTCTCTCTGATCGCGGCGATGATCATGACCGCCGTAGTTTTAAACAATAGAAGCCGGGCAGATACGTTTATCGGAATTCTCTGGGCGGTCGGGATGGCCACGGGCATTATTCTGCTGGATATGACCCCCGGATACAACGTGAACCTCATGAGTTTCCTTTTCGGAAGTATCCTTGCCGTACCAGCCTCTGATATCTGGTGGATGGTTGGATTAAGCGTTTTTTCCATATCCGCTGCCGTATTTTTTTATCGGGATTTGCTGGCAATCTCCTATGATGATGAATTTGCCAGACTCCGGGGTGTGCCGGTAAACCTGATTTATTTTTTATTCATCGGTCTTGTTGCGGTATCCATCGTCATTATTATCCGGGTGGTAGGCCTGATACTGGTCATCGCGCTTTTAACCATTCCCCCTTATATTGCTGAAAAATATTCCAGGTCTCTCGCGCAAATGATGGCGCTGTCCACTCTGCTGGCCGTTGTGTTTAACTTAAGCGGTTTGTGGCTGGCATATACATACGACTTAACATCCGGTGCAACGATTATTCTTGTTGCCGCAGCAGCATTTTTTATATCTATGATTTTTGATGCGCTTTTCTTAAAAAAACAGGCTTTGCTTCCATGATTTTAAATCAGCCGTTTACACAAATAAACACATTCAATACTTGCAAACGCCTTCCTTTAAGCGGTTTGTTGGTTCATGTAACCGTCAGTTTATTCTTATTCAGTATACTTTTGCCGAGCACCGGATGCAGCCTGCATAAACCATCAACTACAGCCCAACACTATGATGGATCCCCAGCAGCACAAATTATCCATTTCTATCAGGGTCCTTTAAATCATCTTTCAGCTGTCCGTTATGGCGGATGCCCCATGCATCCCAACTGTTCAACATACGGTCTTTCCGCCATCAAGAAGCATGGCGCTCTGGTCGGATGGATGATGATATTTGACCGCCTGATCAGATGCGGCATGGATGAAACCCGCCTGTCACCCGAGGTGATGGTCGATGGCAGCTGGAAATATATTGATACCCTGGAACAAAATGATTTTTGGTGGTGTTCGCCAAATGGAAACACCGCTTTAATAAACACGCCACCTTTAGAGCAATCCCTGGATTGGGGGATTTCAATAGAGTAAAAAATTGCAGTTACAGATAAAGGAGAAATAATGAGCCAGGAAATTGAAACATATATACCCAAACACCCGGTCCGAATAGTAACGGCAACCTCCCTCTTTGACGGCCATGATGCGGCCATAAATATTATCCGGAGAATTTTACAGGACTCCGGGGCTGAAGTCATCCACCTGGGGCACAACCGGTCGGTTATGGAAATAGCCAAAGCAGCGATTGAAGAAGATGTTCAGGGAATTGCCATCTCCAGTTATCAGGGCGGTCATATTGAATTCTTTAAATATCTGTATGACCTGCTGCAAGAAAAAGGTGCCACCCATATTAAGATATTTGGCGGTGGCGGCGGTGTGATCGTTCCAAAGGAAATCAAAGAGCTTGAGGATTACGGGATCACAAAAATATATTCTCCGGCTGACGGCTCAAAAATGGGGCTTCAGGGAATGATCAATCACATGATGAGCAAAATGGATTTTTTGCCTGTAATCAATGATAAAACAGACTTCAGGGATCTGACACCAGCGGATAGCATCCCGGTGGCCCGATTGATTTCAGCTGCGGAGTACGATGTAGCCGGTCAAAACGATATATTCAAAAGTATCAGGAAAAATCTTTATGAAAATCTCAGCGACAAATCCACCCCGGTCATAGGCATCACTGGGACCGGCGGTGCCGGAAAATCCTCCCTGACAGATGAACTGGTCATCCGCCTGCTCCATGATCTCCCGAAGTTCCATATCGGCATCATCTCCTGCGATCCATCTCGCAGAAAAACCGGCGGCGCTCTTCTTGGCGACCGTATAAGAATGAACAGTATTGATACGGACCGGGTCTATATGAGAAGCCTGGCTATCCGTGAATCCGGATCAGAACTGCCGGAAGTACTGCCTGAAGCCATCAATATATTAAAGGCATACGGATTTGACATAATTATTGTCGAAACAGCAGGTATCGGCCAGGGATCGTCCCAGATATTCGATTTTACGGACCTGTCGGTTTACGTCATGACCAGTGACTACGGCGCCCCATCACAACTGGAAAAAATCGATATGCTGGATTACGCGGATATCGTCGTGGTGAACAAGTATGACAAGGAAGGTAGCGAAGATGCCCTGCGGGATGTCAGAAAACAGGTACAGCGTAACCGGAAAACATGGGACACCCCACAGGAAGCAATGCCGGTTTTCGGGACCATTGCATCCAAATTCAATGATGACGGTGTAACCGCCCTGTATGATTTCCTGTTAAAAACTATTTCGGAGAAAACAGGCGTTACTTTCAAAAAGGACCTTCCTGAAATTAAAACCCGAGTGTCTACTTCAAAGACGATTTTTGTTCCGCCGGAACGGGTCCGCTATCTTTCTGAAATTGCAGACTGCGTAAGAGGTTATCACAAACAGACAAAAAAACAGGCAGAGGCGTTAAGGCGCGTCTGGCACCTCAACGAGACAGCTGCGACACTTGCCGGCAAAATGGCCGAAGGGGAAAAAAGCAATGATCTGATGAACCGCCTCAAAGAGCAAACTAAGGCCGCAGAGTCTCAAGTTGAGTCACCCACCCGGGAGATCATGGCCCAATGGGAAAAAATCCAAACGGATTACACAAAAAACGAACTTATCTACAATGTACGTGATACTGAAATCCGGCATCCACTTTTTTCAGAATCGCTGTCTCACACACGAATTCCCAAAATTGCGCTTCCCGCCTTTGCGGACCCCGGCGAAATCTATACCTGGATGCGCCGCGAAAATGTGCCCGGCTGTTTTCCTTTTACAGCCGGAGTGTTCCCGCTAAAACGGACCGATGAAGATCCCACACGCATGTTTGCCGGGGAAGGCGATCCGGCCCGCACAAACCGACGGTTTAAACTGCTGTCCGGAAATTATGAGGCCAATCGCCTGTCAACCGCTTTTGCCTCGGTCACCCTGTATGGATTTGATCCGGATACCCGGCTGGATGTGTTTGGAAAAGTCGGCACATCCGGTGTCAGTGTCTGCAGCATTGAAGATGTAAAAATACTTTATAGAGGGTTTGATCTGGCAGCCCCAAACACATCCGTGTCCATGACAATTAACGGCCCCGCGCCCATGATGCTGGCCATGTTTTTAAATACTGCTATTGACCAGCAGGTAGATAAATTTAAATCCGAAAATAGACGAAAGCCCACCGAACCGGAATATACTGAGATTAAGGCATCCGTGCTGTCGCAGGTTCGGGGAACGATTCAGGCGGATATCCTCAAGGAAGACCAGGGCCAGAATACCTGTATTTTTTCCGTTGACTTTGCCTTAAAAATGATGGGCGACATCCAGGAATATTTTAATCAAAACAATATCCGGAATTTCTATTCAGTGTCCGTCTCCGGATACCATATTGCCGAGGCCGGGGCAAACCCCATATCTCAGGTGGCTTTCACCCTTGCCAATGGATTCACCTATGTGGAGTACTACCTGTCAAGGGGGATGAGCATCGACAGTTTTGCGCCCAACCTGTCATTCTTTTTCTCAAGCGGCATGGACCCGGAATACAGCGTTATCGGCCGGGTGGCCCGGCGCATCTGGGCGATTGCCATGAAAGAAAAATACGGGGCTTCAGAACGATCACAAATGCTCAAATATCATATACAGACCTCCGGACGCTCTTTGCACAGCCAGGAAATTCAGTTCAATGATATCCGCACCACCATGCAGGCATTATATGCGGTTTATGACAACTGCAACAGCCTGCATACCAATGCCTATGATGAGGCCGTGACGACCCCGACCGAAGAGTCGGTGCGCCGTTCCCTTGCAATCCAGCTCATTATTAACCGAGAACTGGGAATGACAAAAAATGAAAACATGAATCAGGGCAGTTTTTTCATTGAAACTCTGACAGACCTGGTTGAAGAAGCCATTCTATCTGAATTCGACCGGATTACTTCCCGCGGCGGGGTTAAAGGTGCCATGGAGCGCGGATACCAGCGGAGCAAAATCCAGGATGATTCCATATACTATGAACGATTAAAGCATTCCGGCGAGTTTCCCATCATAGGCGTGAACACGTTCCTTAATGAAAATGCCAATGACACGGAAACCATATCCAATCTGGAACTGGCCCGGGCAACGGACGGAGAGAAACAGTTACAGCTCAAACACCGTAATGAATTTGTCGAAAAAAACCAGGACAAATCACCGGCAGCGCTGAAGCGGTTGAAAGAAACAGCTCTTGCCGGAGAAAATATTTTTGCTGAAATGATGAATACTGTTAGGTATTGCTCGTTGGGTCAGATCACCCAGGCGTTGTATGAAGTGGGCGGCAAGTACCGGCGCAACATGTAATTTTCGTTTCAAAACACCGTCTAAGGCCTGATGGCGTCGTTACAGTCCTCCTTAAAATACTCACATACTGAAGTATGCTGCGTTTTTGCGTAGGCTTGTGCCTTGCCCTCGAACCTAATCCGGCATTCTGAAACGAAAATAAACAATAAAAAGGAATTCATATCATGAAAGAAGCGGTTATAGTCAGTGCTGTACGAACCCCGTTGGGCGGGTTTAATGGAAGCTTAAGCGGCATCGGCGCAACGGATCTCGGCGGGCTTGCGATCAAAGAGGCAGTCAGCCGTGCAGGCATTGAAAAAGATGTGGTTGATGAAGTGATAATGGGAATGGTACTGCCGTGCGGATACGGCCAGAACCCTGCAAAACAAGCGGCAGTGAAAGCCGGGTTGCCCTGGAAAGCCGAATGTATAACGGTCAACAAGGTTTGCGGTTCCGCACTGAAATCCGTAATGCTGGCGGCACAGGCAATTGCCGTCGGGGATGCTGATATCGTGGTGGCCGGCGGCATGGAGAATATGTCCATGGCTCCCTATTACCTTGAAAAAGCACGCTTCGGGTATCGTATGGGCCCGGGCAAACTTTTAGACCACATGTTGCATGACGGTCTATGGGACAATGTTAATGACTTTCACATGGGCATGTCTAACGAGCTTTGTTCGGAAAAATACAACGTTTCCCGCGAAGATCAGGACCGCTATGCCGCCGAATCTTATTGCCGCGCCCTTTCAGCCATCAGCGAAGGTCGATTTAAAAAGGAAATCATGCCAATCGAAATTCCTCAGCGAAAAGGCGAACCAGTCGTATTTGATACAGACGAAACCGTTGTGGATACCCCTTATGAAGTGCTGACAAAAATGAAACCTGCGTTTAAAAAAGACGGGGTGGGCACTGCCGGCAATGCCTCAATCATCAGTGACGGGGCATCTGCTGTTGTGGTGATGTCCAAAAAAAGGGCTGTTGCTTTGGGCTGTAACATCCTCGCCCATATCGGAGCCCAGGCATCATATGGAATTGACATGAAATATGTACTGGTGGCCCCCATCTGGGCGATTCCCAAATGCCTTAAAAAGCAAGGCATCGGCAAAGACGATGTGGACCTTTATGAAATCAATGAAGCTTTCAGCGGATCCACCGTATCGGTATTAAAAGAACTTGAAATTGATCCGGCAAAGGTCAACGTCAATGGTGGTGCTGTTGCAATGGGGCATCCAATCGGTGCCAGCGGCTGCCGGGTCCTGGTCACATTAATCCATGAAATGATCCGTCAGGACAAGAAGACCGGGCTGGCCACCCTCTGTCTCGGCGGCGGGGAAGCCGTGGCCCTGGTGGTCAACCGGTAAAAGAAGATCGGGATACATTCCCGTAGTCTGGGTTGAGCGTAGCGAAACACAGCAAAATTATAATTTAACCAAATTCAAACAAAACATGAGATACCGGCGGGCCAGGGCAAAAGGCGGAACATATTTTTTCACGGTTGTTACCCACAACAGGGAGCACATTCTGGCAGAACCTGAACATGCACAATTGCTTCGTCAATCAATTAATCATATTATGAATAATCACCCGTTTAAAATTGATGCGTTTATTTTATTGCCTGATCACTTGCATTGTATATGGACCCTGCCTGATGGCGATGAGGATTTCTCAACCCGTTGGCGGTTAATTAAAGGCACCTTTACCCGGCAATGCAGTGATAAATATAAACGCATGGCAACGCAAAATAGGATGCATAAAAATGAGCAGATGATCTGGCAACGGCGTTTTTGGGAGCACCAAATAATAGATGACAATGATTTTAAAAACCATATTGACTATATTCACTATAATCCGGTTAAGCATCAATATGCGGATTCACCGAAAGATTGGATTTATTCAAGTTTTCATAAATATGTTAGTGAAGGAAAGTATAATAAGAATTGGGGAAGCAGGCAGGATATAGATTTTAGCGATTTTATCGGGCATGAGTAATGCAAAAGAATCAACCGGATTTTCATATTGTTGGGTTTCGCTACGCTCTACCCAACCTACGGAATGATAGACAAAAAACGCAGACTTTTCAGATCTTGTCCGTGAAACCTTTCCTCGTAAAAGTATCGAATTATTGTAGGTTGGGTAGAGCGTAGCGAAACCCAACAGAACCAGTAAACGCAATACAATCTATAAGCAATAGGGTTCCAAAGGACTTTTTCGATTGAGTTCGAAAAAATAATCCATAGGGAATAAAAAAACACCCCACAGTTCATTGCGGGGTGTTTCTTTATAGATTCTTTTATATCTTATTTCTTTAGCAATTTCCCGACCAGTTCCTCACATTCGGCCAGCGTCATAATTCTGGGCACGGGATAATCCGGGTGTGCTTCGTCAAGGGCCCGCTTTGCGATCAACGGAATATCTTTTTCCTTAAGTTCTTTAATAAAAGTCGGAATCTTCATTTTCTTGTTCATGGTTTTCACTTTGTCTATAAACCGACGCGATAACACTTCTTCCGACTCCCCTCTTGTACCGATACCGCCGGCAATAGCCAGCCCTGCCAGCTTCTTCTCGGCTTCCTTTCGGCAGAACTCCAGCACATACGGCATAATGATTGCATTGGCCAAGCCATGGGGCACACCGTAAAGACCGCCCATATTATGTGCAATAGCATGCACATATCCCACATAAGCCCTTGTAAAAGCAGCCCCGGCATAAAATGAAGCCAGCGCCATATTATTGCGCGCTTCCATATTTTTCCCATTTTTATACGCTTCTTCAAGATTTTCAAATATCAGCTTTGTGGCATTTTTCGCATTTTCATCGGTAAATTTATTGCCATTCAAACCAATATACGCTTCCACCGCGTGAGTCAGCGCATCCATTCCCGTCGTGGATGTGATATGCGGCGGCAACCCTACCATCAATTCGGGATCCAGAACAGCAATTTTGGGAATCAGTTTTAAATCATTGATTGCAAATTTTTCATGGGTGGCTGCATCTGTTATAACTGCGGCAACAGTCGTTTCAGACCCGGTTCCTGCGGTAGTAGGTACACAGAAAAAAGGAGGAATCGGCAGAAACACTCTGAACAGACCCTTCATTCTTCGAACCGACATAAATGGATTTGAAATCCGGGCGCCAATAATCTTGGCACAATCAATGGCAGATCCTCCGCCAAAGCCGATGATGCAGTCACATTTGTTCTTTTGATAGACCTTTCTGCCGTTTTCCACACTTTCAATGGTTGGATTGGGCTGGACATCGTCATAGACCGTATATTTCACCCCATTTTCCTGTAGCGAATCTAAAAGGCTTTCCGGCAGTTTTAAATCCATTAATATCTTGTCTGTCACCAGCAGAACATTTTTAAGGCCCCTGACCTTTAAGTTTTCAGCCAAATTCTTGACGCTTCCAGGGCCGGTTAGCAATACAGGTATGGGAAAAGGTATAACAGCGGAAGCGACTTTCATAACCTGTTGCTGTGTCCGGTAGAGTCTTTTTTTTACAGTCCAAATCATTGTTTTCTCCTCATTTATTATAAATCATAAAGTGTGTCATCTTTTCCGGGTGCCGAATTCTTCCCCATTCGTTTGCCGCCTTTTTTCCCGGGCAAAATAAACGGTTCTTCGTCATCCATCAGACCCCCCATTTCCGATTCAATCTTTTCAGGATCTTCTCCGCTTTCCATTCGAGCAACCGCTTCTTCCATATTCCGACCAAGTCCCATGCCGGTTATGTCCGTTAATTTCCGCATCAGCTTTGCCGCCTGGCGGGGATCATCCTCATTGATATTTTCCGCTTCTTTGGCCATCATTTCCATGGCCTTTTCCATCTTCGACTCATCAATGGGCAGATCATCCATGCTGTTTTCTTCGGCACGTCCGGTCACGGCAAACAGGGATACCTGTCGGGTCAGTTTTCGATTCTTGCATTTCGGGCAACCCGGAATTTTTTTAGTATTCACCGTTTTTGAATAAAAATTAAATATGGTGTGGCAATCCTTACAATAGAATTCATAAATCGGCATAATAAAATCCGTATCAGGTCAAATGGTTAAGCAATTTTATGAGAATCGACTTGTCCGAAATATGCCAAAAAAAAAACAATGTGTCAATTGCGTTTAAAAATTGCCGGACTATCCTGATAAACATAACGGTTTAAATATCTATGCGAATCCGCTATTTTTTTGTACTTCACGGCCTCTTCCCTGAGCTTATAATTATTTTATTGACATAAATATCAGACCGGATTTATAGTTCGTATACAAAGGATTATTATTATGTCAAAATTACCTGAAGATCTTCCGGAATGCATGGTTTTTTTATTGGGCAAAGCTTACCAGAAAGCCCATGGCGGTTTTCAAAAACAGCTCAAAAAATACGGTCTGACCAATATGCAGCATCTGGTACTGGAAGGATTATGGTATGATGAGGGAATGACAGCCGCAGAGCTTTGCAAGCTGCTGATCATGGACAAAGCCACCACCTCCGGGGTGTTGGAAAGAATGGTGGATACCGGCTGGATCATTAAAAAACTAGACCCTGACGACGGAAGAGTCCAGCGCCTATATACATCCGAAAAAGCGAATCAATTAAAAGAAAAATTAATTGATGAACGAAAGAAAGCCAATAAGAATATTTTAGAAAAATTTACCTTAGAGGAACAGCTGCTTTTAAAACGCCTGCTTAGAGATCTGATTTAAACTTTGTCTGCATCCGCCTGAACTCAAAAAGCGTGTATATTTTTTTATTTTGAACTTTTTAGCCATTTTGTTCGCATACAAACAACAAGCCCTGGTTTATACAAAACAGACGACTTAAAACGGATGACATCAAAATGATTAAATAAAAAAAGGAGACGACTTATGACCCTGCTTAATCCCAAAAATGAAAATTTTGACCACTTGGACCCCAAGTCCAAAGAACTCATGCTTAAAATGATAGAATACTTTGAATCCAGAGGGAAACAACGACTAAAAGCCGATAGCCACGCACGCGTATGGTATGACGATTTTATTCAGTTTTTAAAAGACAATAAAGTCTTTGCCACCCTGCTGACCCCGGAACAATATGCAGACGGTGATCCGGATACCCGTTGGGACACATTCAGAATCTGTGATTTCAGCGAAATCCTTGGTTTTTACAACCTGTCCCACTGGTATGCCTGGCAGGTAACCATTCTGGGCTTGGGTCCTATCTTTATGGGCAAAAATGAAGCGGTGAAGAAAAAAACCGCCCAAATGCTTAAAGACGGCGGTATTTTTGCGTTCGGCCTTTCCGAAAGAGCCCATGGCGCAGACCTGTATTCATCTGAAATGCTCTTGACAGAACTTGGGGACGGCAAATATGTGGCTGACGGCGGCAAGTATTACATTGGCAACGCCAACAAAGCCGCACTGGTTTCCACATTTGCAAAAAATTCGGAAACAGATGAATATGTCTTTTTTGTTGTGACCCCGGAGCATGAAAACTATGACCTGGTTCAAAATGTGGTGGACTGGGAAAGTTATGTGGCAGAGTATGCTTTAAACGGGTATCCCATCACCGATGATGATATTCTGACCACTGGCAGGGATGCATGGGACTCAGCGTTAAACACCATTAATGTCGGAAAATTCAACCTGGGATGGGGTGCTATCGGCATTGCCACCCATGCGTTTTACGAGGCGTTAAACCATGCCAGCCACCGAAATCTGTTCGGCAAATGGGTAACTGATTTCCCACACATTAAACAACTTTTCGCCGATGCCTACTGCCGTCTGGTTGCCATGAAACTTTTTGCCCAGCGGGCAACCGATTATATGCGGTCTGCATCAAAAAACGACCGCCGGTATCTTCTTTTCAACCCCATGGTCAAAATGAAAGTCACCACCCAGGGAGAAGAAGTCGTCAACCTGCTGTGGGATGTAATTGCTGCCAGGGGATTTGAAAAAGACATGTATTTTGAAATGGCGGTCAAGGACATCCGAGCCCTGCCGAAACTTGAGGGAACGGTTCATGTAAACATGGCGCTGATTATTAAATTCATGGCAAACTACTTCTTCAACCCCACTGAATTTCCTGAAATTCCCCATCGCAATGACCCGAAAAACGATGATTTTCTTTTTAACCAGGGAGAAACAAAAGGACTGGGAAAAATCCAGTTCCATGATTTTAACAAAGCTTACAGTGATGTAGACCTGAAAAATGTCGCTATTTTCAAGGAACAGATTGAATTGCTCAAGGAATTTCTGACAATCGCTACCCCGAGTGCGGAACAGGCGAAAAACATTGATTTTCTTCTTTCCCTGGGTGAGCTCTTTACTTTGGTGGTTTATGGGCAGCTGCTGCTTGAAAAATATAAAATGGAAAATCTGGATAACGATCTGATGGAACAGATTTTTGATTTTATGATCAGGGATTTTTCAAAATTCGCGCTCCAGATTTATTCCAAACCGGACAGCACGGACAAACAAATGGAGCTGTGCATGAAAATGGTTAAAAAACCGTTTGTTGACAATGAACGTTTCCAGCGATTTGTTGAAAATGTGGTATATGAATTAAAAGACACCTATGAAATGAATCCGTAAATCCTCATTCTTCGGATTGTAATATGCAGCCAGGTCATCATAGTGTGCGGTGATCAGAAAAGAATTTTTATATCGCATTATATTATCAGGTCCCTTGACACGGACAATTTTCTCAGGGGTTCCCAGGCTACCGTCATCCGTGCGTGGAAAAGCCATCACCTGATCATCAAAAGTTGCGGTAACATATACCCGGTTCTCTTCGGCAAGGATACCGTTGGCAAACGCAATATCATCCGCCACCTTTTTCCAGGTTTCAGTTACATGATCAAAATAAGCAATTTCAGATGATTTACTGCGTGTATACATATCCAGACTGCCATGTATATCAAAATAGTATATACCGCCGGATATTTCCGGGTTCCGCCGATCATGGGAAGAAAGCAGCAAACGTGGATCTCCGTGCCAGATATCAAGCACAAAATCTTCCGGGCCGGGAGCCACTTTGATCTTATGGCACGAGATATCTTCAATAGGAATCGGTAATGGATCTTTCAAATTACACCCGGAAAATAAACTTAACAAACACACCAATGTGATAAAAAACCGAACATTTTGAACATGAATGCGATGCATGAATCCTCCTGTGGTTTATTTTATTTACGCCGGCCGCTTTAATCCATATTTTTTCATTCGCTTCCATACCGTCACTCGGCTAACGCCAAGTTTCCTGGCGGCCTCAGATTGGTTCCAGTTGTTATCGCGAAGTATATTCAGCACATTATCCCGATCTTTTTGACTATCAGGGGCATGCACCCGGTGAGGGATGAAACACTGATCACCGGTAACAATTTTAGGCGGCAGATGTTCCATTCCAATACCGCCGCTCGTGCACAGTACAAAGGCATAATCGATCGCATTGCGAAGCTCGCGGACATTGCCCGGCCAGTCATATGAAATCAGACTCTCCATGGCTTCAGGAGTCACACCAAGAATTCTTTTGCCACTGTCCTTGGCGTTTTGCTTGATGAAATGCTGAACGATCCCTGGGATGTCTTCTCTCCGCTGAGTCAGTGGCGGGCAGTGAAGTGGGAACACATTGATACGAAAATAGAGGTCTTCCCGAAATTTCTCCTGTCGGACCAGTGATTCTAAATCCTTGTTGGTTGCCGTAATAATCCGTACATCCACCGATACGGTTTTATGCTCCCCGACGCGTTCAATCTTTTTCTCCTCCAGCACGCGCAAGAGTTTGACCTGAAGAGGCAGAGGGATATCACCGAATTCGTCTAAAAAGATACTCCCTTCATGTGCAGCCTCGAAACGCCCCATACGACTCCGGTCAGCCCCGGTAAACGCCCCCCGGATATGACCAAAGAGTTCACTTTCCAGCAGATTCTCATTTAAAGCTGCGCAGTTGACCTTGATAAACGGTTTTGATGCACGGGAGCCTGCCTCATGAATCGCAAGTGCAACAAGCTCCTTTCCCGTGCCGCTCTCCCCGGAAATCATTACCGGTGCATCCGACTGGGCCAGATTTTCGATCACTTCAAACAGATTTTGCATGGCGGATGATTTGCCGATAATCCCGTGATAGCCTTCATCCAGTTGATAAGTCTGGCGCAGTGCCTTAATTTCACGCTGTTGACGGATAATTTGGGACATATCCTTTAACGTTTCCACCGCACCAACGATTTCACCATCTGAGTCGCGCAGCACAGTGCCGCTTTTCAGGATATGGACTGTCCGCCTGTCTTTATGGGTAATCAGGCATTTTTTATCCCTGACCTGCTGTTTCA
>JAJRPH010000233.1 GCA_024280875.1 Deltaproteobacteria bacterium
AATAATATGAAATTTTGAGGCTAAAATGGATATCGACAAACGAACAAACCGGTCAATTGAAACCTGTGCCACCGAAGGGATTCATCATGAAGTCCTTCGCACGGTGAGTCAAAAAATGCCTGATCCGGTGGCGCTGTATGAACTGGCAGATCTTTACAAACTTTTCAGTGACAGCACCAGAATCGGCATTCTCTGGGCGCTGAGCGAGTCTGAAATGTGTGTTTGCGACCTCTGCGCACTCTTGAAGATGAAACAGCCGGCGGTTTCACATCAGTTAAAAAATCTGAAACAGGCCCGTGTTGTTAAGAATAGAAGGGACGGAAAAGTTATATATTACTCATTAAAGGATGAACACATTCGTAAATTACTGGATATTGGAATGGTTCATATCAAAGAGTAATAATCACGATTAAGGGAACATACAATGACTGCTGTCGCAATGGAAAAATTTCACGTAAAAAATCTCGACTGTACGGCATGCGCTGCAAAAATTGAACGCGGCTTACAACAAGTTGATGGTGTTGAAGAGGTTTCGCTCGATTTTGCCAATCTCAAGCTTCACGTAAAAGTTGATGATATAAAAAAGGTGATTAATGCGGTACGCCGGATTGAACCTGACGTTGAAATAATTCCGGAGGATAAAAAATCAATCATCTCCGGGACATCCGACCCGCAACCGGAGTTTAAGCTGCAAAGAGAGCTTGGCGTACTTTCGATTGCGACCACCCTTTTTTTAATCCAGTTATTTTTTGAAAACCGGATACATCAACAGTCTTTTGCCGGATTCGAAATAATCCTGGTTTTAACCGCTTATCTTCTGGCGGGCTGGAATGTTATCCAGGGGGCGATTCGGACAATTCGAAAAGGGGATTTCTTTGATGAAAATGTGCTCATGGTGATTGCTACCGGCGGGGCGATTGCGATTCATGCCTATTCAGAAGCGATCGGGGTCATGATTTTTTTTAAAGCCGGCGAACTTCTTCAGGATCTGGCTGTATCTCGTTCCAGGCGTTCAATCCAGGCCCTTTTGGCGGCAAAGCCTGAAAAGGCGTTTGTAAAAACTTCTGACGGTTTTCAAGAAGTCGCTCCTGAAACAGTTAAAATCGGTGACACGATCATTGTAAAGCCGGGAGAAAAAGTCCCTCTTGACGGAGAAGTGATTACCGGCAGCTCCCAGCTGGACGCATCCGCCCTGACCGGTGAATCCGTGCCTGTAACGGCTGAAAAAGGTGATATGGTAATGGCGGGCCAGATTAACAAGACCGGTGGCTTAACACTTCGCGTATCGCGACTTTTCAAAGAGTCCTCCATTGCCAGAATCATGGATATGGTTGAAAATGCGACAGCCAGAAAGGCCCAGACTGAAAAGTTCATGACGACGTTTGCCCGTTATTATACCCCGGCGGTGGTTCTGATCGCTTTATGTATTGCCCTGATTCCGCCCCTTTTCATACCGGGGGCTGCTTTTGAGACCTGGATATACCGGGCACTGGTGCTTCTGGTAATATCCTGTCCCTGCGCCCTCGTGGTCAGTATCCCTTTAGGTTATTTCGGCGGCATCGGCAGGGCTTCGGGCAGAGGTATCCTGGTCAAGGGCTCCAATTATATAGATGCACTTGCAGCCATCAAGACCGTGGTTTTTGATAAGACCGGAACGTTGACAGAAGGTGTTTTTGAAGTCAGGGAGGTGGTAAATCTGAACGGATATTCCAAAGCGCAGCTTCTGGAATTCGCGGCTGCCGCCGAATCTCAATCAAATCATCCCATCGCCACTTCTATTCAGGCGGCTTTTACAAGTGAGGGGCGAGATATCGATGTTACCCGGATTACGGAACATGCGGCGATCTCCGGCAAAGGCGTCAAAGTCAGGTATGGTGAATATTCCATAGTTGCGGGTAACGACCATCTGATGCATCTGGAAAAAATTGATCACAAAAGATGTGATTTTGACAGCACTGTCGTCCATGTCGCAGTGGATGGGAACTACGCGGGTTATATCCTGATCGGAGATACAATTAAACCGGATGCGGTTGACGCCATCGAAGATCTCCGAAAGCAGGGCATCGGCCATATCTCAATGCTAACCGGTGACAATAAATCTTCAGCCGCGTTTGTTGCAAGGCAGTTAACGCTTGATAGTTATTACGCGGATCTTTTGCCGGAAGACAAGGTCAGGGAGTTTGAAAGGATTAAAAAAGAGCACGACAGCGGCACCATCGCGTTTGTCGGCGATGGGATTAATGATGCCCCGGTTATCGCCATGGCGGATGTCGGGGCCGCCATGGGGGCTCTTGGCGCCGATGCCGCGATAGAAACGGCGGATGTTGTGTTTATGTCTGACTCACCCGCCAAAATGGGAGAAGCAGTTGCCATTGCCAGGCAGACCCGGGTGATTGTATGGCAGAATATTATTCTGGCTTTTATCATAAAAGGTATCTTTATCATGCTTGGGATAATTGGACTTGCCACAATGTGGGAAGCTGTGTTTGCGGATATGGGAACCGCTTTAATCGCTGTGGCAAACTCCACTCGTCTGATAGGTAAAAGAAGCAACCGTGCCAGATAAGCATACAGTGTGTCAGGATAAGATATAAACGGTTTAGGGACGTGGAAAAAAATAATTGCGGATGGCAAAGGATTTTGGTTCGTATTCAAGGCGCGATGAAGCGTGCATATATTTAAAAATTACCAACGCATTCCCATGTGATTATCCATATTGATCACCCATCCCCATATCCATGTGATAAACAGCAAAATCGTCACCGTTTGTATCTGCAAAGTTCATATTGTTATTCATGTGATTGTCCGTGTTATTGTCCATCTCCATTTCCATATCCATGGGGTAATCAACAAGGTCGTCACCGTCTGTATTTACAGCGTTCATATTGTCATTCATATATCCTGTCATATGCTCCCCCATATAAGTTATCACCTGTTATCGGGGAAGTCAGGCTTGGAAGAATTATTTGCCGAGATTGATGTCACCGAGGTGCGCAATGAACTGAAAGTCTCAGAAAACACCATCGAAAAAATACCAGCCAAATTGAAAAATTTGACCAATAAACCAGATTATCCGGGAATGCTGAAAAATTATTTTTTCGAGTTAAAATCCAACGGGATTCTGTGCCAATAGAAGATAGTTGTTTAAAACAGGAGGGGCTGTTGGCTCAAAAAGCATTTAGAAGCCTGCCGGGGTGGGATTTCCACGCCATGGCGTTTCTGGCAAAAACCTTAGCGGATGAGAACAGGCTCCGAATTCTTTAAAATATCAGCCAAAAAAAGAAATCCGTCTCGGCAATTGTTGAAGAATTAAACCTTTC
>JAJRPH010000234.1 GCA_024280875.1 Deltaproteobacteria bacterium
GTATGGGGGTGCTTCACGATATCTCCCGCTGCATTGGTTGCCGGAAATGTGAAGCAGCATGTAATCAGGTCAACAACCTGTTACCTCCGGACCGGCCGTTTGATGACTTAAGCGTACTGGCACAAAAACGACGGCCGCACGCCAATACCTATACCATTGTGAACAAATTCGACATTCCCGGCAGGCAATTGCCAATTTTTGTCAAAAAACAGTGCAATCACTGCATGGAACCGGCATGTGTGTCCGCCTGTTTTGTCAAAGCCCTGAAAAAATCGGAAACCGGTGCCGTGGAATACGACGCCTCTTTATGTGTCGGCTGCCGTTACTGTATGATCGCATGCCCGTTTAATATTCCGGCATATGAATATGATAATCCGTTCACACCGGAGGTGACCAAGTGCACTCTGTGCCAGCCGAGAATCAAAAAAGGACTGATACCCGGATGCGTTGAAATCTGTCCCAAAGAAGCATTGACATTCGGCACGCGGGAGGAACTGATTCAAATTGCCCGGCAGCGGATCAAAAACTTTGCGGATCGCTATGTAGACCATATTTACGGGGAACATGAAATGGGCGGCTGCAACTGGTTGTATATCTCCGACACCCCTTTTGCCGACCTGGACATGAGAGAAGATCTGGGCATCACGCCGGCGCCGGCGTTAACCGGCGGGTCGCTTGCGGCAATACCGGTTGTTGTCAGCCTCTGGGTTGTCTTCATAAACGGCATCCATGCGATTTCAAAACGAAAAGAGCAGATAGCGGCAGATGAAAAACAGACGGCTGTCGATCAGGTACTAAAAACCGAACAGGCCCGGTTGACCGACACCGTTGCAAAGCTTAAAGAAAAAGCCAAAGCGGAGCAGGAAGCGGCGGTGAAACGCGAAGTTAAAAAAGCATTAGACGAAGCGGAAAAACAGGCACCGGAAGCCGAACCAGATCTCGAAACGAATCCACCGGCAGCAGAAACATCCCCGGGGCCTTCAGGAACCACTCAACCTGGAAAGCAGGAGAACAAATAAATGGCACAACCGACCCTCCGGGGAAAAACGGTCTTAACCCCCTTTAATGTCATTTCCGGCATCATATTACTGATTGGCGGCATCATTACAATTTTAAGATTTACCAAAGGGCTCGGTGCGGTTACCAACCTTGACGACAACAATCCATGGGGTATCTGGATCGGTTTCGACCTGTTATGCGGTGTAGCCCTGGCAGCGGGCGGTTATGTGACATGCGCCACGTGTTATATATTCGGGCTGAAAAAATTCAAATGTGCGGTCCGTCCGGCAATCCTCACCGCGTTTTTAGGATATGCGCTCGTCGTCCTTGCACTTAGCTATGACGTGGGTAGGCCCTGGCGACTTCCGTATCCGATTTTTTTCTCCCAGGGGACCTCTTCCATTCTTTTTGAAGTGGCCTTGTGTGTAATGCTTTATCTTTCTGTATTATTCCTCGAATTTATTCCTGCGGCATTTGAATGGCTGGACTGGAAACGCGCCCGGTATATTATCGGCAAAATCTCGATGGTGCTGGTCATATTTGGTATTATTCTTTCCACCCTGCACCAGTCATCTCTGGGCGCCCTTTTTTGATTGCGCCATCAAAACTTCATCCGTTGTGGCATTCCGGCTATCTGGCGGTATATTTTTTCATTTCAAGCATATTTGCCGGCATGTCCATGGTCATTTTTGAACACGCCGTGGTCGACCGGTTTCTTCATGACAAGATTGACGAAGAACATGATATTGAAAGCCGAAATGTGGCATTGGGATTTGGCAAAGCCGCTTCGTTTCTAATGGCCGGCTATTTGATGATTCAGGTGATCGGCATTACCATGGACGATGACTGGAAATATCTCGGTACACGATGGGGCCTCTGGTATCTGATCGAGATGATCGGTTTTGTCGGGCTGCCGGCGGTTGTCTATGCCATCGGCGTCCGGGAACGCAACATTGAGATGATCCAAAAGGCATCCTTATGGACCGTGATCGGGATCGTGTTAAACCGGCTGAACATTTCCCTGGTTGCCTTTAACTGGCAACTGCCTCTGGACCAGCGGTATTTCCCCAGCTGGATGGAGATAATGACGACGGTTTTTATCATCACAATCGGCGTTGTCATGTTCAAATTTATTGCTACCCGGATGCCCATTTTACACGCGCACCCGGATTATCCGGACGATCATTAACTTTAACAAAACAGGAAACAGAAATGGAACCTGACTATCATACACTTCAAGATTTTATGACACATACCAAGGGGATTGCCTATCTGGTGATGGCGGTTGCCCTGGTGGCACTTCCGTTGTTCTGGCATTTTTTAACAGGCAGGGATGACAAAAAAAAGACGTTTTAAAGCAATATCGCTTTTAAGGAGCACCTAATGTATGATTTGCTGACCGGTCCCGGATTATGGCTGTCAATCGGAATATGTCTGGCTGGCTTGTTCGTTCGGGGCGTTCTCTATATCAAAGGGTTGAGCTGGCAGCTGGATCGTGTCGCCTATACCGCTCACCCGAAGGCGGGCATCAAAGGCGCGCTGCGATCAATCTTCTTCTGGATTCTTCCCTTCGGAACCCGAGGCTGGCGCACCCAGCCGTTTATGACCGTCCTGTTTTTCGTCTTTCATATCGGCGCTATCGGCATCCCGCTGTTTCTTGCCGCCCATAATATGATGTTCCAGGAAAAGCTGGGGTTTTCGTTTGTCTCGATGAATCAGACGGTTGCGGATGTGATGAGCTGGGGTGTTATTATCAGCGCTGTTTTTCTAACCATCCGCCGTCTGGTTCTGCCGGAAGTCCGAATTCTTTCGACCCCACACGATTATCTGATACTGTTCCTTTCATCCGCACCATTTATCACAGGTCTTATCTGCCGTTATGAAATCGGCGGTTATTCATTTTTCTTGATCGCTCACATTATCCTTGGAGAAATACTGCTGATCTCCATTCCATTCACCAAGCTGTCTCACATACTGCTGTTCTTTTTATCCCGCGCGCAACTGGGCATGGATTTTGGAATCAAGCGCGGCGGCATGAAGGGTAAAGGACTTGCCTGGTAATTATATTGTAAAGGTTTCCAACATGAAAGAGGTAACCAATGTCAGAAAGCGCACTTTGTAATAAAAGTCCCATTCAAACAGATGAAGCGTTAAAAACATTATTATCGGATACCGGAGGTAAACAGTATTACAGCGAAATGAAATCCTTAGAAGTTGACACCTCGCTGTTATGGACGACTATCCAAAAAACATGCAAATCCCGTATCCGGACCTGGCTGAAAATCTGTGCCCACTGCGGCATGTGTGCGGACAGCTGTTTTCTTTATCGAATAAACGACCAGGACCCCAAACAGGTACCGGCCTACAAGATACAGTCGACTCTGGGTGAAATTATTCTGCGAAAAGGCAAAGTAAATAATGAATTTATGCATATGGCCATGGAAACCGCATGGGCAAAATGCACGTGCTGTAACCGCTGCGGTATGTATTGCCCCCACGGCATTGATGTGGGAATTATGTTTGGTTATCTGCGCGGTCTTCTGTATCAACAGGGATTTGTACCATGGGAGCTTAAAATCGGTGCCGGCATGCACAGGGTCTTTCATGCGCAGATGGATGTGACAGATGATGATTTTGTCGAGACCTTTACATGGATGGCGGAAGAGTATGAAGAAGACTACCCCGGCCTGAAAGTTCCGGTGGATAAAGTCGGGGCGGATATCATGTATACGGTCAATGCCCGCGAAGTCAAACATTACCCGGAAGATCTCGCTGAAGCCGCCATATTATTTCATTTAGCCGGTGAGGACTGGACAGTCCCAAGCCGGGGCTGGGAGCAAACCAGCCTGGCCATGTTTGCCGGGGACTGGGAAGCCTGCAAAATTCAGGTGAATTCTGTTTATGAAGCCATGGAACGACTAACACCCAAACGCATGGTGGGGACTGAATGCGGCCATGCCCACCGGGCAACGGTTGTGGAAGGTCCCTACTGGGCCGGCCGCAAAAGCGGGTTGCCCCCGGCGGAATCTATTCATTATGTCGAATGGCTCGCGGAAGCTTTAAGAACCAGCAAGTTAAAAATTAATCCCAAAAAACGCATCAGGGAACCGGTCACGCTTCAGGACTCCTGCAACTATATCCGTAACCACGGCATGAAAGAAATTACCCGGGAAATTATGAGTTATATCGTGGAACCGGGCTATTTTATCGACATGGCCCCCAACCGGGAACACAATTACTGCTGCGGCGGCGGCGGTGGGCTCAACGGTATTGGACTGTATCGTGAACAACGCAATAAAGCATTAATCACCAAACGGGACCAGATCCTCAATACCGGCGCTAAACTCGTCATTGCCCCTTGCCACAACTGCTGGGACGCCATCCGGGACCTTGAAGAAGAATACCGCATCGGCATTCGCTGGTCTTTTTTAAAACCAATACTCATAAATATGGTTGAAATCCCTGAACACCTTAAGCCGAAAGAATAGTATGCAATAGGAGATTCAACTCCTGTATACCTAATAATGAGGTGATCAAATGTTTAAAAAAATTTTATTTGCGACTTCCGCCACGAATACCTGTGACCATGCGGCGCGGGTAGCGTTTGATATGGCGCAGCGATACAATGCCCATATGGATATTTTCCATGTTCTCGGTATTCCCACCCGGGGCTACAGCCAGGTTGTCGTTGATGTGACCACCGGTGATGAGGTCGAGCTGGATGACAATTACCGTGATCTGGTCATAGAAGAACTCCGCACCTACTATGATCATCAAATCGCAAAAACAAAAAACTGGTCCATTGATGTGGCAATCGGCTTGCCCCACCGTGAAATATTGAGGATCGCCCGGCTCATGAAGCCGGATATTATTGTTATGGGCGGAAGTACCAGAGCATCCGGCTCCTATGCGCATAAAAAAATTGTCACCGGTTCGACATTCCAACGGGTGGCCAAGGCTGCCCGCTGCCCGGTGCTGGTTATCAATCGGCCAGCCGCATCTTTTTGGGGCGGGTTTTCCAACGTTGTGTTTGCCACTGATTTTTCCGACGCAGCAGACAGCGCCTTTGAATTCGCATTTAAACTCGTTAAAAAACTTCAATGTGAATTTCACCTTTTTCATGCACTGGATATTACCCGCTTTCAGATGAATAACTTCCACACACAGGATTATATTGAAGATCAGATCCGAAAAGCCACTCAACAACTCAGGTTCAAATATGTCTCCCGATTGGGAGATTTCAAACAATATGCCATGGAAGTATGGGAAGGTATCCCGTTTCTTGAAATTGTAAAATATGCCAGGGAAAAACATACGGACCTGATCGTCATGGCCCATAATACGCACAAAACGGAGGAGGATGATGCGTCTACGATAGGGAGTGTAGCCGAACAGGTTGTCCTGCGGGCCAACTGCCCGGTTATAACTATAAACAGATCTGTCGGCAAGCAATAGCCGTAGATTCCATCGGAATATATGGTATACTGACATAACTAAAACATTTTACAAAGGGGTTAATAATGAAGAAAAAAATTTTAATTATTGAAGATGACCCTGCTGTTGTAGATTACCTGACAACGCTTTTTGAGGATAACGGATATGCCGTTTATTCAGCAATGTCTGCCCAGGAAGGTATTAATCTGGCCCAAAAAGAACGTCCGGACCTGATCACGCTGGATCTGGAACTACCGGATGAATGGGGCCCCCGGTTTTATCGCAAGCTGTCTTCGGACAAAGAGTTAAAAAACACACCGGTTATTGTGATCAGCGGCCTTTCAGGAAACAAGTATGCCGTCAGCAAAGCAGTGGCCAGTCTTTCCAAACCGTTTGACAGGGCTGAACTGCTAAAAATTGTGAAAGAGAATATAGATTAAAATGTCCGGCAGTATATTAATTATTGATCATGACATGGAACTTGCCCAGGCACTGGCAGTATATCTTGAACGCCAGAAATTTGAAGTCCGCATAGTCGATTCCACTAAAAACGCTCTGGAAATAATCAGGAATCTGAATCCTGAGATCATTCTTGCAGACCCCAATGGTCCGGCCCCCTTGGACTTTGACGTTTTGCAACAGATCAAGTCTCTTAAACTTAAAAGCCAGCTTATCATCTATTCAGTTCCGGATGTTCTCGAAAAATCAATGAATTTCTTTCAAACCGATGCCCTTGATTATATCAGGAAACCAGTCAGCAGCATAGAACTGGACCTTTCCTTACAAAAAGCAATAAAATGGCTGGCCATAGAAGAAAAACTTGAAAAGAATTCCAGAGAAATAAAAGACCTGAAAAACGCCCAGGCACTTTTACAGCAACTCTTTGATGAAGTGCCCTGCTATATAACCGTTCAGGACAAAAATTACAGGGTCACAGCGACAAACCGGCTGTTTAAACGTGATTTTGGCAATGAAATAGGTGAATTTTGCTATAAGATCTATAAACACAGAACAACTCCCTGCACGGACTGCCCGGTTGCGGCAACATTTGAAGACGGACAGCGTCACCAGACGGAAGAAGTCGTGACGTCAAAATCAGGTGAACAATACCATGTTCTGACATGGACAGCCCCCATCCGCGATGAAACCAACCAAAATACGCAAGGCATGGAAATGGCAACCAATATCACCCCAATAAGACAACTTCAGGATCACCTGACATCCCTGGGACTAATGCTGGGCTCCATGTCCCACGGCATTAAGGGAATGCTGACCGCTCTTGACGGCGGTATTTATCTGCTGGAAACCGGTATTAGCCATCAGGACCCGGAAAGAACCAGCCGGGCATTTGAACAGGTGCGCCAGATGGTCGAGCGCATCCGTAAAATGGTTCTGGAAATACTTTACTTTACTAAATCCCGAGAACTTGAATACCAGGAAATCGACGTGCAGGAACTGGTACGGTCAATCACTGAAATTATTAAGCCGTCTGCATCGAGTCATAACATTGCATTACAGATTTCAATCCCGGCGGCACCGGGACTTATTGAAATTGATCCGGACTGGTTCCGCTCCGCACTGATCAATTTCCTGGAAAACGCCGTGGATGCCTGTTCGTCAGACACAGCCAAAAATCAACATTACATCAAGTTTAATATATTTTTAAAAGGCACCGATCAGGTCTGTTTTGAAATCAAGGACAACGGCATGGGCATGGATCAGGAAACAAAAGAAAAAATGTTTACCCTGTTTTTTTCGTCCAAAGGCTCGAAAGGCACGGGATTGGGGCTGTTTGTATCCAACCATGTGATCCGTCAGCATGGCGGCACCGTTTCGGTGGAATCCTCGGTAAAAAAAGGCTCCCGGTTTGAAATATGTATTCCCCGAACATGTGCGAAAAAAAAATTTAATCCTGTATAACAACTGATAAGGTTTACCGGTAATGAGACTGACCACCAAAAGCAGATACGGCACACGCATGATACTCGATTTGGCCATGCATTGTAAAGACGGGCATGTACCTTTAAATAAAATATCCAAACGGCAGAATATTTCCTTAAAATATCTTGAGAGATTAGTCCGAAAACTCAGAGAAGCCGGCATTGTATCCAGCCGGCGCGGACCGTCCGGCGGTCATCGACTGGCCCTGGCTCCGGATAAAATTACCGTGGGAGATATTGTCCGGACTCTGGAAGAAGGCTCGGCCATCACCGACTGTTCCGAGAAAGATGAAAAACTTTGCGGCGTCTGCAACCAAGCCGGTGAATGTTTGTCCCAATGGGTTTGGATTGAAGCCAGCAAAGCAATGTTTGAACGGCTGGATCAAATAACCATTGCCATGCTTTTGGATAACCGGCAAACTTTTATCCAGGATGCGCGCACCTACAGAACAAAAACAGACTCTTCGTTATCAAGAACTTCTTAAACGAGCCTGTATCTACTTGGCCCTCAAATTAATTTTATAGTGGTTTACAAATCCGGAGAGTCGGTTGTCTGGATATTGTTGATTTTTTCGGATCTTCCAAGGTCCGAGATATTACAGACGTATCAAAGGTTTTCCACACGATAAAAAAGCTGATGTATTTTCAGGATATCAGAAGTTTTCTAAAAAGAATCAAACCACAAGATCCTGATATTTCCTTTCGGGTTAAAGGACAGGCATAGCTATTGTATTATGCAATGGGATGCTGTCTTTCGCGGCGAGCACTTCTATTATCAACATGATACAAGTAACCAATTAAATTAAGTTTAAATCTTAATGGATAGTGGTGAAAAAATGATAAGGGAGGCATTTAAGTTACCTCCCTATATGGGGCAATGGTCGATAGTTTAGCTCTCGGGTATTTTTTGCAATCTTTAATTTAATCACGTTGGTCAACAGCGACATATTTTTTGTTAAATTCGCCAACATATAACGCACGAGGGCGAAAAATCCTGTTATTCTGGATGTATTCAAACACCCGAGAGGTCCAGCCGGCAACACGGCTTGCGGCAAATAAAGGCGTAAATAATTCATCATCCAGTCCTAGGCAGCTGTAGACAAGGCCGGAATAGAAATCAACGTTTGGAAAGACTTTCTTATCCTTTGATATCGATGAATCCATAATGGTTTTTTCAAGTCCTTTCGCCACATCATAAAGCTGCTGATATTTTTTGTTATCAGATATAAGAAATTTTGCCAGCGGACTGAGCACCCGGGCTCTGGGGTCATATGTTTTATATACCCGATGACCGAACCCACTGATTTTGCTTTTTTTTGTCAGTTTTTCATCAACCCACGCCCTGATATTATCTACCGACCCGATCGCCCGGATATCCCTCATGGCCGCTTCATTAGCACCGCCGTGCAGTGGGCCACTTAATGCGGCAATACCGGACCCCACAGCAAAATAGATATCGGCCAGGGTGGATGCAACGACTAATGACGAAAAAGTACTGGCGTTCATCCCGTGATCAGCATGGAGAATCAGAGCAATATCCATGATGCGTTCCTGCACCGAATCCGGTTTTTTACCCGTAATCATATATAAAAGATTGCCGGCATGACTGAGTTCCGGATCAGGTTCGATTGGCAGTCGACCCTGATGAACCCTCGAAACAGCCCCTATGATTGTGCTGACACCGGCAATCAGATGGTAACATGCTTCAATGGCTGTTTGCTTTTCAAAAAAGCGGTCACTGCGTTTTGTATCCTTTTTAAAACCTGCTTTATTTTTAATTTTGAATTCATAAATAGCGCGTTTTTCACCTTCTGGAAGATTTTCCATGGCAATGGAGTCTTCATCAGAACTTATGGCATTAATCATTTTTGGCCGGCCAACCGCCAGATCCATATTTGTAAATTCCTGGCGCATCAGGTTGGTTCCCAAGCGTAAAGCCCCCATAACACTCATCTCTTCAACAGGAAACCCCATCAGCCGTCTAAGTGTCTGGTTGATATGCATGTATTCAAAAAGCTGATTCTTATATTCTGCCAGTTCATTGTTATTCGGCAGTTTCCCGTGCAGCAGCAGATAGCAAACTTCTTCAAATGTCGCATTTGCAGCCAGATCAAAAATATCATATCCTCTGTAAACCAACCAGCCTTTGGCCCCGTTAACATATCCGACCCGGCTTTCGCAGGCAATGGCACCTTCCAGGCCGGGGCCGACATTACACGTTATCGGCCATTTAGATATTGATGGTTTTTCCGGTTCCGGTTCACTTTTTGTCTCTTCACGAGCTGCATTAGCTGCTTCAATAATAATTTTTTGTATTAATTTTAGTTCTTTATCCATTTCTAATCCTTTTTCACCGTCTTTGCTTGTAAGATAAGAGAGTCAGGCATAGAATTTCAATTTCAGCCTACCAGTATTCACCTTCAAGTGAAGGATCAATATGCGCGACCAGATTTAAATAAACATCTGTCATTCCAATATCTTCCAATGAAATTTTTATCTATTTCCCATGATTTATCTTTGGCGGAATACTTAAGGGCCGTGGGAAAAAATAATTATCCCATCTTTCATGTCTTTTGGTCCGTATTCTTTGTTGCGACAAAGCTCATATATCCCGATATGCACGCTTCATCGCGCCTTGAATACGAACCAAAATCCTGCGCCATCTTGGGGTAATTATTTTTTTCCACGGCCCTAAGGAGAATTCTCTTTCCGCTTTTCAGCGTCAGCTAACGTTTCATAAGCATCTTGAATTTCTCTATACCGTTCTGATTGCGTTAACAGAGGAAGCAACGTCGGGATATGTCTTTTAGCAGCTTTTCTATAGGCTTTAACTTTGATTGCATCTATAGAAAACAACAAATTCCATGATTAATTGATATATTGAAAAATGAAGCCGGAACTAATGAAAATAATTACACCAGTTCCGGCAATCATTTTTAAGCTGTCGTTACGGAAATCTTTCTTGGTTGTGCTTTTTCAGCTTTTGGAAGGGTTAACCGTAATACACCATCATTAAGAAGTGCCTCGATCTTACTTTGATCAATTACTTCGGATATTGTAAATTGCCTGTAATATTTCCCGATTTCATATTCAATCATCACATCTTCTTCGTCAGCCGCTTCAAAAGGTTGAGCCACACCGGATAACGTCAAGGTATTCTCTCTGAGATCAATATCTAAATTTTCAGAGTTCACTCCCGGCATATCGGCAAGCAGTGTAATTGCTTCTTCGGTCTCAAGTATATCCACTTCGGGTGTAAATACAAACCCCGGGGTTGTTTGTTCGGCCGGGGAACTTACTTCTTTCTTTTCTTTTGCTTGTAGATCTTTGGAATCAGACATTTGAAGTCCTCCTTTCAAAACAAATTTTAAAATTTTAATGAACAGTGATTTGTTTCGGTTTCGACTTTTCCGATTTAGGAATTGTTAATTTTAAGATCCCGTCTTTGAGAGTGGCGTCGATCTTATCCGAATCGATATCCGTTTGTAGACTGATTATCCGGGAAAACTTTCCAGCTTCACGCTCGATACGATGGTACTTTGCTTTTTCGTTTTCAGATGGTATTTTTCTTTCGCCTGATATGGAAATTTTGTTACCCTCCGCCTCAATATCCAATTCATCTGCTTTAATCCCTGGAAGCTCTGCGCGCACATAATAATTATCATTATTTTCAGTGAGATTAATCAGTGGAAAAACCCCTGCTTTTGCCGGAATAGATTTTCCAGCTAACAGGTCAATCTGCCGTCTTAAACCATCTAACTCCGCAAAAGGACTTCTCAGTCTTGATTCCGGGAAATTAAAAAATCTTCTGTAGATCATAATAAATACCTCCTTTCCTAAATAGTGTTACTTACGTATACCTTCATAGAAAAAATGAATATTATACAGTTTTAACTTCAATCTTCAGAGGTTCAGAGTCCTTTATCTTCTGCAATTTAACTGTTAAAACGCCTTTCTTAAATTTTGCTTTTATTTTGGATTCGCTGACTTCTGCCGGCAGTTCAATAGAACGGCTAAATCGTCCATAGCTGCATTCCATTCGAAAATGATACTTATCGTTTTCTTCTTTCTCCTGTTTCTTCTCACCCGTAATTGTTAGTGTTCTTCCATTCAGTGACACATTGATATCTTTTTTATCAATTCCAGGTATTTCTGATTTTACAATGATTGACTTCTTTCCTTCATTTACATCAACACTTGGGTGCCAGGAATTCTTAAAAAATTGATCCGACGGAAAAAATACATCACAATCCCAAAAGCGGCCTAAAAAATGATCCATCGGCTCAAAGCCCCTGGCGGATTTTCTTTCTTTCTTTTTTTTCCATGGCATAAGATCAAACATTCAAACCACCTCCCTCATAAAGTTTTATTATTTCGGTTTCCGAACTTCTGTCGGCTGGTAAGCTGATTTTTTCCGGATTTACTTTCACAGAGGCAAGAGGCGTAAACATTTTTTTGAGAACATTCGTTGAATTTTCTGGGAGGAAAGCTTTGTTGCGCCTCATAAAATCAACCTCAAAACTTAAAATATAAAAAATTAAGACATTATATTAAAAAGGCATTTAAGATAATAATATCAAGCGTTAAAAAAAATCATTGATCTGTTTAAAAATAAAATAAGTTGATTTTTTTTCTTGTCAAGATGGAAAATATCAAAAAAAATTTGCCGAGAATTTCGTAATTAAAAAATCTTTAAACCTCTTGACATTTTTTTGGGTAATATTATTTTTTTTTAAAATAGACCATAGATAAGCGCATTTTATTTTTACCATGATTATACGTTTAAATAATTTTGGAGGAGGTGCGATTATGTGTTTCTGCAGTTTCAATCATATTCCGTTAAGTAAAAATTTATACCTGCTCAATCCCAATGCCAGTTTTTAAGTCATTTGCTGAACGAATATTCTATTTCACCCAACATAAATTATTAAATTTGTAAGGAGGGAGCCATGAGGACGGATTATTGTCCGGAATGCGGACATCTACTATCAAAAAAGGGGAGTTGCAGATTCTGTGGCCATTACATTAATAGCTTGGTGAATATCGAAATAGATAAAGAGGACGAAATATTAGTACCAATATCTGAAACCAAAGGTATTCATCATATTGATAATTTTATTTATGGATAGATATCAGGAAACAGATATCAGTTTTGAAAGGTTAAACGGTAAGCATAAGAAGTCAGTATAACCATGAAATCAAAAAAATGGATGAATGTGACAATTGCATTTCTGAGTATCGTCTGTTTGTCCCAGGCTACGATAATTTTTATCTTTTAAAGCCTGAACAGTCTGTTTTTAAAAATGCAGATGACTTTTCTTCATTTTTTCATAAAAAATTTAACGCAGAAAATAAAAATCAATGGGACAGATTTGATAGTTTTTTTAACGATGACTTTTTTCAAAATCAGAACGACCCTTTTGGTGCAATGGATATTTTCCACCGGAATATTGAGGAGATAATGAAAAAATCGTTGCGGCCCTCTTTTCGGCAATCATGGGATTCATGGTTTGATGACCGTTTTTTCCATTACGATGATAAAATCCATATGCAGATATCAGAAACACAAGATTCATATATTATTGAATTCACAATGCCAGCTGGTCTTCAGGACAATGAGCTGAATGTTGACATCACCAAAGAAAATATTTCCATAGATGGAAATTTTACAAAAATTATCGAAAAAAAAGATGCAGATGGAAAAATTATTGCGCGAAACGAATCCCGGGAATCAATATCGCAGAAATTTCCGATCCCCGAAAATGCTGACTTTGAGAAAGCCAGCATTGATCAAAAAGAAGATAGAATTATTATTTCATTGCCCAAAAGAAAGCCCGCATAACTATATTTAAAAGCTTTTTTTATGAAAATGAACGTGAACATAATTGCAGAAGATAAAAAGCCTTGAAATTGATATAGGAGTTTTCGTGCCAAAGTCTATTCTATTTCTTTGAAGACTTTGGTCAATCGCAGACTATAATCAGACCAATACTTTTGTCTGTTTCGTCACTATTGCAGAAATTTTTAGGAGTGAACAATATCGATAAGCAAAGTCAGTATTCTTTATTATTCTGGCATACAATATATTGGAAATCGAGAGCATTGTTTCTTACATTTCGCTTCTTCAAAAAATATTTTTTGAATATTAAAAACACAGACAAATCAATCATGTTTAAACTGCCACCAGCCGGGCTGAAGATTTTTGTACACCGAGTCGGGAACTTCTAAAAGCCGGTTGACCTGTTCA
>JAJRPH010000235.1 GCA_024280875.1 Deltaproteobacteria bacterium
ACAAAATTACTGGCAGAGCGTATTTCAATAAACGGAATATTATAGATAATTGCCACATGGGCGGCTGCAGCGCCTTCCATTTGTTCCATGACCGGGTTAAATTTTTTAAACAAAGCGTCCGCACGTTTATTGGTCGTGGTAATGGTTGAGACTGTGAGAAACAGCCCTTTTTTAATCTGGAAATCGGAAGTCATTTTATCTGATTGCAAAATCTGATATGCATGATTGACAAGTTTATCATTCATGGGATAACGGTTTTTAATCACTTTAGGTGTTTTAAGCAGGGCAAACGGCAATTCATCTGTTACATAGGAGCCTGAAGAAGATTCAAGACCTGTGTGGATATCAATTTCTTCTGTTGCAATGCCAATGTCACCGATCGATAGCCCTGATTGCCTGAATATGCCGGCACACCCTGTCTGAACGATCATTTGAGGTCTTTCATTTTCAACCGCCACGGTTAAGGCCTGTGCGGTATTGATAATCCCCGGTCCGGCAGTCAGCAATTTGACGTGAACATTACCCATTGTTCCGGATATAACATTTCGATTCCCGATAATTGATTGATCGGAGTGAGAAATCTTTTGAATCAATCCGTTCAGTTCATCATCCACGGCTGCCAGGATCAGAATGAATGGTTTTTTTATTGATGCGGATAGATTTCTTTCACAAATATCTGATTTTGCGATTCCAGTACACATCATTTCCGTAATTTCAGATATCCAAATTTCCATTGTTTTTAAAGGCGAATCATAGATGCCAAGGCCTGAATCTAAATGCTTGATGGTATGTGCGGAAAGAAAACGGTCCATGACCGCATCTAAAATAAACGCAGCTTTATCCAAATCAATATTTTTATTAAGTTCTTCTTTTAAAAGCGCATTTTCAAGCAGGGATTTGAGATATTCAACACTGTGTTTCCGCAGGGAAATTAAAATTTCGTCCCGGAAAGGGGCTTTGGGATCAAACAGGACTTTCATGTAAAGCCTGTAGAGCAATGGATGATTTTTAATAAAATAAACCCCGGCAGTAAGGGTTTTGTTCAAACGTGTTGCAAGATCCTGATCCACAGATTGGTCCCGGACGGTTCTCAGATATCCTTTGACCATGTCCACTTAACGATTGAAAACAAACAAAAAAAGTCCCTTTTTATCGCCAAAATATTGAAATATGGAACCTTTAGCAATTTTCATCCGGCCGACCATGGAATTGATACTGGCACCCTCAAATCCTTTATACGCAAACTCTTCCACGGCAATCCGGGTGATCCGTTCCTGCTTTTCTTTGGATAAGTTTTGAAATGTTTTCCTGGGGTTCACTTTCTTTGCCAAAAATTGACTTTTAATGGGTTGAAATAATGTGTCATCAACCCTTATCATGATTTTTTCATCAATTCCACATAAAATATCCTTGAACAATACAGGATGTATTGATATTTTAATAAATTACATTAGTAAAAAAAGAATAGGCATTTCTTGCAATATCTTACCTCAACTCTTTGATGAAAGGGAATTGTTTTGACAAAAAAAGCGTTAATTACCGGTGTTACTGGCCAGGATGGGGCGTATCTGGCTGAGCTGCTGTTGCAAAAAGGGTATTCAGAAGTACATGGTATCAAACGTCGGTCTTCTCTTTTTAATACCCAGCGGGTGGACCATCTTTACCAGGACCCCCATGAAAAAGACCTTCATTTCGTTCTTCATTACGGCGATTTAACTGATGCGACAAACCTTGTTCGGATTGTTCAGGAAGTCCAGCCGGATGAAATTTACAACCTGGCAGCCCAAAGTCATGTTCAGGTCTCATTTGAATCCCCGGAATATACGGCAAATGCCGATGCACTGGGTACTTTGAGGCTGCTTGAAGCTATACGGATTCTTGGAATGAATGACAAGGTCCGGTTTTACCAGGCGTCTACATCAGAGTTGTACGGTAAAATCCAGGAAGTGCCGCAAACAGAAAAAACCCCGTTTTATCCGCGCTCTCCGTATGCCTGCGCAAAGCTATATGCTTACTGGTGCACGGTCAATTATCGTGAGGCTTACGGCATTTATGCGTGCAATGGCATTTTATTCAATCACGAGTCTCCTATACGCGGTGAAACCTTTGTTACGCGGAAAATAACCCGTGCGGTGGCACGAATTGCCTTAGGTCTTGAGACCCAACTCTATCTTGGCAACCTTAATGCCTTGCGTGACTGGGGACATGCGAAGGATTTTGTCAAGGCGCAATGGCTGGTCCTTCAGCAGGAAAAACCGGATGATTATGTAATTGCCACCGGCGTTCAGCATTCAGTGCGTGAATTTTGTGATAAGGCCTTTGCCTGTATCGGCGTCAAGATCAAGTGGCAGGGGAGGGGGATAGAAGAAAAAGGGCTTATTGAAGACGTGTCTGTCCCGGATTCTCTGGCAGATCTGCCGGTAAAAAATTCCCTGGACCGACTGGAAAAAGGCCAGGTCGTTGTGTCTGTTGACCCCCGGTATTTTCGGCCCACAGAAGTTGAATCCCTTCTCGGTGATCCTTCTAAAGCCAAAAAAAATCTCGGTTGGGAGCCTGTCATTTCATTTGGAGAAATGGTATCTGAAATGGTGGCTCATGACCTGACGGAATCCGTCAGGGAAGCGATCTGCGACAGAAACGGGTTTCCCATCCCTGCAAGCTGTGAGGCATTAATGTAAAAAAAAGAGGTACGAATGGAACATACATCTAAGATATATATTGCCGGACATGACGGGCTCGTCGGTTCCGCACTTGTTAAAAAATTTACTCAAAACGGTTTTGATAATCTTATTTTTCGGCATTATACAAAACTTGATCTCAGGCGCCAGCAGGATGTTGAAACATTTTTTGAAAATGAAAAACCGGAATATGTAGTCCTGGCTGCGGCAAAAGTTGGTGGAATTGTAGCCAATAATACGTTTCCAGCTGAATTTATTTATGATAATCTATCGATTCAGTCTAATATTATTCATGCGGCCTGGAAAACAAATGTTAAGCGTTTGATCTTCTTAGGATCCTCGTGTATTTATCCTAGGGAATGTCCCCAGCCCATGAAAGAAGACTATCTGCTGACCGGCCCCCTGGAGTCAACAAATGAACCTTATGCCATTGCTAAAATTGCCGGCATTAAAATGTGCCAGTCATACAATCGTCAGTACGGCACCACTTATTTTGCTTTAATGCCTACAAACCTCTATGGCCCGAATGATAATTTTAATCTTGAAACCAGTCATGTCCTGCCTGCTCTGATGCGAAAATTTCATGAAGCAAAAGTAACTTCCAGCCAGTCCGTCACTGTGTGGGGAACCGGTTCTCCCCGCCGTGAATTTCTACATGTGGATGATCTGGCGGATGCCTGCCTGCATATTATTAATCTTGAAGATCAGGTTTACCATTCCCTTATTTCAGACAAAGTTGCCCCCCTTGTCAACATTGGCTGCGGAAAAGACAATTCCATCAAGGAAATGGCCTTGATGATTAAACAAATAATCGGGTTTGACGGAGAAATTGTTTTTGATACCACAAAACCCGATGGAACCCCTCAAAAATTGCTGGACGTATCTCTTTTAAACAAATTGGGGTGGAAACAGACGATTCCGCTGGAAAAGGGGATTGCCGATACGTATCAATGGTGTATGGATAACCATATTTTTACATAACGCTACGTCAATACAGTCCTTCAACATGGACCGCGGTCTATGTCACTGGCAGTGGGATAACAGATTAATCCGGATTTTGAATAGAGACTTTGGATTATCAAATCGGCAGGGAGAACCTTGTTAAATCCTCAGTGATCGACTCCTATAACAGGTTCTCTAAAATAAAACAAGGCCGGTTCTGCATTTAAGCAGGCCCGGCCTTGAAAATTCTCGCTATTTTTTATTTAAACGTTTTACTCTTTTTCGCTATTTGCCGCATCAATAATTTTTTGTGCAAGCTGGGCCGGAACTTCATTATACTGAACAAACTTCATGGTAAAGTTCCCCCGGCCCCCGGTCATAGAGCGGATATCCGGCGCATAGGTCAGCACTTCAGCCATGGGAACAAGCGCTTTAACAATCTGGTTTTTCCCCTTGCTGTCCATCCCAAGGACTCTTCCGCGACGGCTGTTTAAATCTCCCATAATATCCCCCATGAAGTCTTCCGGTGTTACCACTTCAAGTTCCATGATGGGTTCGAGCAGCTTCATGCCGGCTTCTTCAGCCGCTTTTCTAAACGCAAGTGAACCGGCAATCTTAAATGCCATTTCTGAAGAGTCAACCGCATGGAATGAACCAAAGTCTAGGGTGGCCTTGTAATCAACACAAGGGAATCCGCCAAGAACGCCTCTTTGAGTGGCTTCTATGATCCCTTTTTCAACGGCCGGAATATAAGTTTTGGGAATCGCACCGCCGACAATTTTATCAATGAACTCGAATCCTTTACCTCTCTGCTGCGGCTCAAACTCAACCCAGCAATCACCGAACTGACCATGGCCGCCTGTCTGTTTCTTGTGCCGTCCCTGAACACGGACTTTCTTCTTGAAGGTGCCTTTGTAGGGAACTTTCGGTATGTTCAGAGCAACTTCAACCCCATACTTACGTTTTAATTTCTCAATGGTAGTTTCAATATGAACCTGCCCCATGCCGGTAATAAGGGTTTCACGTGTTTCTTCACTTCTTTCAAGTTTTATTGCGAGATCTTCTTCCATGAGTTTTGCAAGTGAAGAGAATAATTTTTCTTCATCACTCTGGGTTTTGGGTACAATTGCATAGGTGATAATACCATCGATCGGAGCAGCGGGAATGACCTGCAATTTTTTTGCGGGATCACATAATGTATCGCCGGTTGTTGTTTCTTTTAATTTTGCAACAGCGACAATAGCTCCGGGGCCGGCACCGGTAACCGTTTTTTGTTCTTTTCCGATAATATTCAGAAGTTGGCTGAATCGTTCCTTGGCATCCTTGTTGGGGTTGTAAAAATTGCCATCACTGCCGAGTTTTCCGGTAAGTACTTTGATTAATGTCAGACGGCCGGCAAATGGATCCGCAATTGTTTTAAAAACAACACCCAGAAAAGGATCATCCGGATTTGGCGTGATTTCGACTTCATTATCCGTGCCTTCTTCAAAAGCGGTTTTTGCCCCGGTGTTTAGTGGCGACGGCATAGCATCCACAATAAAATTGCAAAGCAGATCAATGCCGATATTATTGGTTGCAGATCCGCATAAAACCGGAACGAAAATCCGGTTTGAAGTCCCTTTGAGCAATGCATTTTTCAGTTCTTCGTCAGAAAGCTCTTCGCCTTCAAGATATTTTTCAACCAGTGCATCATCTGCTTCGGCAATATTTTCAATAAGAGACTCATGTTCGGAATCAACGAGTTCCTGCATGTCTGAAGGGATATCACAGAGGGTAGCTTTGCCGTTTTCGTAGGTGTAGGCTTTCTTTTGAATAAGATCAACGATCCCGTTAAAATCATCTTCCTTGCCGATGGGGAGCTGAAGAATAATCGGTTTAGGTTCAAAAATTCCAACAGCATCTTGAAATGCCCGTTGAAAATCAGCTCTTTCTCTGTCAACTTTATTAATGAAGATAGCGGTCGGGAGATTGGATTGTTCGGCATATTCCCATACCTGCTCAGACTGGAATTTAACCCCATCAATGGCATCTATTACCAGCACGACACTGTCCGCTGCCTGCAAGCAAAGTTTTGTATCGGAAATGAAATTCTGATCACCCGGCGTGTCAATTATGCTGACGGCATTTTTTTGCCAATCAAGTTGATGAAAAGCCGTGCTGATAGTGGATTTCCGCTTTAGTTCCTCCGGCTCAAAATCCAACACGGAATTTCCGGCATCAACACTGCCGAGTCGGGTCGTTACTCCGGCATTAAATAGCATTGCTTCCGCCAGAGAAGTTTTTCCTGCTCCACTTTGCCCAATAAACGCGACATTCCTTGTTTTTTCAGTCATTTAAGTATTTTATCTCCTCTCTGCAAGATTTGTTGATCTGATTCTAAAATACAATTTAAAATATTTATATATTAACTTTTAAAAAATCAACCACAAAGCGATAAATGATTTTCGAAAACAAAATGAAATTGTTAATGGTCCCGTAAAAAGAAGCAGGATGGCTGTGTTAGATATATTATAAATTCCTTATTCCCCTTGGGACCGAGAATAGGAGAGGGGATAACAGGCCCTGTTTTAAATCCTGCGTTAGTGAAAAAACAGGACAATTCCTCAATGACGGATTGATGTAAGTCCGGGTCTTTTACAACGCCTCCCTTGCCCACCTGATTTTTGCCGACTTCAAACTGCGGCTTGATTAAAGCCAATATTCTGCCGTTTTTTTTTAAAAATTTTTTAACCGCCGGAATCACGATTTTAAGTGAAATAAAAGAAACATCAATGCTGATTAAATCAAACGGTTCCGGCAGTAATTCCTCTGTGACGTACCGGATATTCGTGCGCTCAATAACAATTACCCGGGGGTCCTGCCTCAGTTTCCAGTCCAGTTGACCATACCCGACATCAATAGCATAAACACGACTTGCTCCGTGCTGAAGCAGACAATCTGTAAAACCACCTGTTGATGCGCCCACATCAAGACATAGCATCCCGGTTACATCCAGACTAAGCGACTGGATCGCTTTTTCAATTTTTAATCCGCCTCGGCTTACAAAAGGAATATCCGATCCTTTGTTCACAATTTCCGCATCCACAGGAACCAGAGATCCAGGTTTATCGACCAGTTGGTTATTGACAAGGATATTGCCGGCCATGATTAAAACGCTGGCTCTTTGCCGGCTACTTGCCAGTCCTTTGTCAAAAACAAGCACATCGAGTCTTTTTTTTTTCTTGGTAGCCATCTATGAGTTTTTTAACCTATCATTGATTCTGCCGCACTGACGATTGCCTGGGCATCAATTCCGTATTTTTTTCGTAACAGCCTGCTCGGGCCGTGTTCGACAAATGTGTCATGAACACCTAATCGTTTTATCTGGAAATTATTGATGCCTTCATCATGAAGAAGTTCGAGTACCGCGCTGCCGAAACCTCCCTGACAAAGATTTTCTTCAATGGTAATCATATTAGGGATTTTTTGGGCTAAACTACAGATCAAATCAGCATCCAGCGGTTTTACAAATCGGCAGTTAACAACGGTTGCATGAATATTTTTTCTAAAAAGAATTTGATGGGCTTCTAATGCATCCGCAACCGTTGTTCCGATGGCTAAAATCAGCAGATCTTTTCCATCGGTTAAGATTTCCCCCTTGCCGATTGGCAGGGGTTCAATATGTTCATCAATGGCAACGTTTTCGCCGGTGCCGCGGGGATACCTGAAAGCCGCAGGGCCGTCATGATTGACGGCGGTCAGCAGCATTCTGCACAGCTCATTTTCGTCTTTCGGCGCCATGACAATCATGTTGGGCAAAGTCCTTAAAAAGGATAAATCAAATAATCCATGATGGGTCGGACCGTCTTCGCCGACAATTCCGCCCCGGTCAATAGCAAAGGTAACCGGCAAAGACTCCAGGCAGACATCATGCAGGATTTGGTCATAAGCACGCTGGAGAAAAGTAGAATATATGGCAACAACAGGCTTAAATCCTTCACTGGCCAATCCTGCGGCAAAAGTCACCCCATGCTGTTCCGCGATGCCGACATCAAAAAAACGGTCCGGGAATTTCTTCGAAAAGTTCACAAGGCCGGTACCTTCGGGCATTGCCGCAGTCACTGCGATAATCTTATTGTCGGTTTCAGCCAGTTCAACCATGGCTTTGCCAAAAATTTCCGTGTAAGAGGGGGCTAAATTGCAGGAAACTTTATCTCCGGTTTTTACCTGGAAACATCCCACACCATGGAAGTAAACCGGATTTTTTTCAGCCGGTGCGTACCCCCGGCCTTTTTGGGTGGTTACATGAAGTAAAACCGGGTCATTAATGTTTCTAATGTTTTTTAAGATATCGATCAAGTGATTTAAACGATGTCCCTTGATGGGACCGAAGTAATCAAAATCAAAAGCCTGAAACAGCATTCCCGGTGTTACGAATGCCTTAAAAGACTCCTCCGCTCGTTTGGCATAATGGTAAGCTTCCGGGCCGATTTTAGGAAGGTTGCGAAGAAATTCGCCCATTTCTTTTTTCAGGTCCTGCAAGTATTTTGCTGAAAATGTCCGGCTTAAAAGAGAGGAGAGGGCGCCGACATTCGGTGCAATGGACATGTCATTATCATTTAAAATAACAATCATATCCTTATGGATATCACCCGCCTGATTAAGACCTTCATAAGCAAGTCCGGCCGTCAGTGAACCATCGCCGATAACGGCAATAATTTTTGAATTTTCCTTGTTCAGTCGTTTGGCGCTTGCAATGCCTAAGGCCGCTGAAATAGAAGTGCCGCTGTGGCCGGTGGTAAATGCGTCACACGGGCTTTCAGAAATTCTAGGAAATCCGGAAATGCCGCCATGCTGACGCAATGTATGAAAACGGTCTTTTCGCCCGGTTAACAGCTTATGGGTGTAGGCCTGATGCCCCACATCCCAAATAATTTTATCGTTGGGCACATCAAATACATAGTGCAGTGCAATGGTAAGTTCAACCACCCCCAGATTGGACGACAGGTGCCCACCGGTTTTTGAAACCACATCAACAATCAGTTCCCGAATTTCACGAGCGAGTTTCGGCAGCTCCTTTCGCGGTATTTTTTTTAAATCGCCGGGGGAGTTGATTCGGTCCAGAATACTCAATTCAGAAGTTCTCCTTAAATTAAAACAAAATTGATACACTCGTAAAAAGTCAGATTCCGATGGCAAAGAAAAAAGTTCCAAATTTGAGGCGCAAATCCTGAGTGATGATTTATACTTATCGTACCATGAAGAAAGGAAGGATGAAGCGCAACAAAAAATTTGGAACTTTTTTCTTTGCCATCAAAATTAACGCTCTCGCTTTATAATATATTCTCCCAGAGAGAAAAGCGGAACTGCCTTGTTACCAAAAATATTCAATGCATGCAAGGCATTGTTAATCAATTCATCTGCAAATCGCCTGGATTTTTCCATACCGAGCAAACCCGGATATGTTGATTTATTCCGGGAAGCATCAGTGCCGGTAGCTTTTCCCATTTTAGCGGCATCGCCTTCAACATTTAATATGTCATCAATTACTTGAAACGCCAGACCGACATTTTCGCCATAAATTCCTAACTGCTTGACGGATTCAGTCGTGCCGCCGGCCAGCAGGGCGCCGGTCATAACAGATGCTTCAATCAGAGCGCCGGTTTTTAAATGATGAATTCTTTTTAGCTCATCAAGTGAAGCAGGGGTGGTTTCTGCCTCAATGTCACGCATCTGGCCTTCGATCATTCCCTTGTGTCCCGCTGCTCCGGCAATTGTTTTAATGACCTGGAGTCGGATTAAAGCATTTTCCGGCAAGGACGGTTGATCAGATAAAATTTCAAAAGCAAGGGTCAACAAGGCGTCGCCAGCCAGAATAGCGGTGGCCTCATCATATTGAATATGGCAGGTTGGCTTGCCCCGGCGCAGTTTGTCGTCATCCATTGCCGGCAGATCATCATGTATCAGGGAATACGTGTGAATCATTTCAATGGCGCAGGCAGCCATAAGAACGTCGTCATTTATTGTTCCGACAGTTTCGGCGGCTGCCAGGCACAAAACCGGCCGGAGTCTTTTACCCGAGGCCATCAGCGAATATTGCATGGCGGACGAAAGGCGACAGTTGGGAAAATTTGATTCAATAATTTCGACAATCGCCTGATTGACTAAATCACGCTGAACATTTAAGTAATTTGTCAGATCAAATTTGTGGTTTGATTGTGAATTGTCCAATTATCAATCATCCTTAATCTTATCATTTACGGAAAACGGTTTTTCATAAAGATTGCCGTTTTGATCTTTCAGAAGCAGGGATACTTTTTTTTCAGTTTCATCAAGTTTATCAAAACAGAATTTAGAAAGCTTTACGCCTTCTTCAAATTTTTTGATAGCAGTCTCAAGTGCCAAATCGCCATTCTCAAGATCTTCAACAATTGTTTCCAGCTGCGTCATGGAATCTTCAAATGTTTTCTTTTTCGCCATTGGATTTGTCCTTTTCAACTCGGCATCTGATGGTTCCTTTTGCCAGTAATATTTCAAGCAACTGGCCGTCAGATACGTTTTTTGCGTCAGATATAATGGTTTTATCGGGCAATGACCTGGTGATACTGTACCCACGCTCAAGGACTGCAATAGGGTTTAAAGCATTCAACCGGCCGGTTAATTCCTTTAAGGTTAGTCTTTTTGTATTTATCAGAGATGTTGTTAAAAACAAGAGAGTTTCATTATGTTTGATGATTGTATCACGAAGAAACCGAATCTGATTCCCGGGAGAATTTTTTTTCAGGCGATCGGTCCACCAGAAGAGCCGTTCATGTTTTTGAATAAGAGATTGTTTAAGAATCCGGTTCAAACGCATGAATACATCATCTAATCGAAGAGTTAAATCATCTAATTTTCTTTTGGGATGAACAAGCTGCTTTGTCAGATTATGTAATTTATTTGATTGGTTCTGAAGATACCGTCCAAATCGCATGCGAAGTTGTTTAAAAAGCATCATCTGGTGCTGTAAAAGATCATTTTTGACCGGTATCACAAGTTCAGCGGCAGCCGAAGGCGTTGGAGCACGAAGGTCAGCAACAAAATCCGCAATGGTGTAATCTGTTTCATGACCGATAGCGGAAATAATGGGTACCTGGGAGGCGAAAATGGCGCGGGCGACGCTTTCTGAATTAAAGGCGCATAAATCCTCTAAGGAACCGCCACCACGGGCAATAATTGCCACACCAGCATCATCAAATGTGTTGAGAAGGGAAATGGCGGTTACAATTTCATCTTCCGCATCATCCCCCTGGACTTTTACAGGAAGAATGCTGATCGAAAGATTTAAATACCTGCGTTGCAGCACCCGGATCATATCATGGACAACAGAACCGGTGGGAGATGTAATCAGGTAAATTTTAGAGGGGAGAAAAGGTAGGGTTTCTTTATGAATTTCATCAAAAAGGCCTTCCTCGGCCAGCCGGGCTTTCAGCTGTTCAAAAGCAGCCTGCAGCGCACCAGCGCCTGCTGGTTCAAGGTATTCAAGGATGATCTGGTAAGTCCCGCGTGGCTCATATACACTGATCCGGCCGAATCCGGTAATTTTCATGCCGTCTTCCGGTAAAAATTTTAAATTACGGTTTTGTCCGCGAAACATTATTGCGTTTATCTGGGACCGGCTGTCTTTTAAGGTAAAATAATAATGCCCGGATACAGGAGATTTAAAATTAGATATTTCTCCAGAAATCCAAATAAATGGAAAGCTTTCTTCAAGTATCGATTTAATATTGGCGGTCAACTGTGAAACCGAATAGATTTTGCGTTCAACCGGTATGGTCAGCAATTTGCTCATCCTAAATTTATTAAATTACAGGTTATTATCAGCTTAATGGCTGATGGCTTCGTAAAAAGTCCAAATTCTGTGTTGCGCTTCATCCTTCGTTTCTTCATGGTACGCTAAGTACAAATCATCACTCAGGATTTGCGCGCCTCGCCAATTTTATAAGATTGGTGGAGCTTTTTTCTTTGCCAGCGGAATCTGACTTTTTGCGAGTTTGTCAATGGCTGACGATGAAATTTTATCCAAATCCGTAACGTCTGATAAGAAATATTATGTAAACTTTTTACTTAAGTCATGGTAATTGCCGATGTAGATAAAATATGGTGTTCAAATTCAGGTCTCCCCTAAAAGTTGTTTGATCAAGGCTTAAGATCGATCCAGGTACTTTCTGACTGCAGGCATTACATAAATATCATCTATCGGTAAATTTCTCAGACACCCAGCGAGGATGTCGAGTTTTTCCCTGACCGTCAAGTGCTTGTCCATGATAAAAATTTTCTGATCTTTAACAATACATAACCCGCTTTTGGCATTTACCCCGGTCACTCTCATGTTTTGCTCTGTAACCGCTATGTCAAGTTTAACGGCCAGTTCCTTTAGATGCTGATATAGCTGCGTGGGCTTCATATTTTCTATTTATATGTGGTTTTTGAATTTTATGTCGTGTTTCCCAAAAAAAACCATCAATCTCAATGATTAATTTTTATATAATTGATAAAGCGTCGGTTTTCAATTTTTTTTACCATAACCAACCCCTTATTATTTGCATATCGCAATTTGTGTGTTATTTTACCGTTATAAAATTTAAAAAATTCATTTGTTCTGATTTTGTCATGTATTGTATTAAATTTACAGGAGGTTATTAATGGTTGAAACACTTTCAACACGTCGAGCAGACACACGCGCACAGGTACAGGTCAACAGTTTTATTCAGAGTGTTTATAATTGGATGGCCATTGGTCTGGCATTGACCGGC
>JAJRPH010000236.1 GCA_024280875.1 Deltaproteobacteria bacterium
CGTATATTTAAGTCTTGCTGCTGAATAGGATATTTGAAAAATGCTACATGGGCCAAAATACAAAATTAAAAACTTTTTGCTTCAAAAGTGCGAAATGTAAGGTGGATACCCCCTTTGTTAAAATTTATATTAATTCTGGATTGTTAATCCGATTCCAGGAAATAATAATTTTTCCGGACAATAATTTGAGAATCTGGCAGAAAAATTGTATCAATATTCAGTCAGACACAAAACTGGAGGTCTATTGAATGAAAAATAATTCCGGGTTTACCTTAATGGAGCTGATGACTGTGATTGCCATCATCGGCATTCTTTCGGCAATCGCTGTCCCCAATTATATCCGTCATCGAAATAATCAGCAAGTCGCCAGAGGAGCCAGGGAAATTTATTCCGCTCTACAGTCCGCTAAAATGTCAGCTATAAATGACAATATACCAGTAATCGTGACTTTCTCTCCAGGCGTTGGCAGTTCCGGTACTTACCAGGGGTTTGAGGATTTTAATAACAATGGTACCTTTGATTCGGGTGCTGATCCTGATGAGGATCTTTTATCCGGAGAAATGCCGCCGGGTGTTGAAATACAAAGTGCTGCATTTTTCGGTGGTGCAAGCTCAACAAGATTTACACCTCTTGGGCTGACAACTGGGAGAAACGGCACGGTTATAGTTACTAACGGCAGTCGTACGTTGAACGTTGTTGTCAATACCGTCGGTGGTATAAGAATAGACTAAATATTTTTCATGGAAACTATTATTATGACTGAAACAAATAATCCCTCATCTGCAAATTCCGGATTAACCCTGATTGAGCTTTTAATTGCCATGGCTATCGCATCCATCATGATGGCGATGATTGCCGGTGCCTACTGGGCACAGGTTAAAACCAGCCGGGAACAGCAGATGGTGGTGGCAATGCAGCAGAATCTGCGCTCCGCCATGTATTTTTTAGAGCGTGATATTAAGATGGCGGGGTATGACAGCAACCCGAATGATACGGTTAATGCCACGATTACCCTGGCTCAATCGGATGCACTTACTTTCGAGTATGTGGATGATACCGACACCCAGATAAAGGTGGCCTATGATTTATTCGATTTCCTTGGCGATGGGGATAACGATCTCGGAAGAGCCGTTAACGATGGGATGAGACAGCCGATCGCGGAAAATATTGAGGAACTGGAATTCTTTTATACCATGGCAGACGGTACCCAGACAACAGATCCGGCAAGCGAGACCCCGCCGGAAGATTTAGATGAAATCCGGGCAGTGGGAATTTCTATGCTGATGCGGACGGCCTCAGAATCCGGTGCTCCTGGGAACCTTACCTTTACCTCTCTTTCCGGTGGTGTTCTGGGGCCATTTAATGACGGGATCAGGCGCCAGCTGGTGACCGTCACCATCAAGTGCCGGAATATGCTTAACTGATTAAATGCGTTGGATATAAAATAGTTCAGATTTTCATACCTTTTATGATGATATAATTAACCGAAATGAGACCGAATAACATGAAATATGATCAACAACAGAAAAAATTTTACCAGGATGGGTTTACCCTGATTGAGGTACTCATTGTCATTGCAATTTTTTCCATCGGTATTCTGGGTGCCATGCGCATGCAGACAGCAGCAGTTACCACCAACGCCCAAAGCCGTAAAGTCACGTTGGCTATGGAATATGCCACGGATACCATGGAGCTGCTGATGCAGATCGGCGAAAGCGGTCAGGACAATAAATTCGGTATTGATGATGATGGCGACGGGGCGGTTGATGAAGCGGATGAATCAGAGTTAACCGATGGTCTTGACAATGATGACGACGGCACTGTGGATGAAGCGGATGAACTGGAGTGGCACCAGTTGGCCGAGTTTGCAGTGGGCGGTCCCTATACCCGTGGAACGAACATTCCAGTGGATGCCTATTATGCGAGTATTTTTAATCTGACCTGGAATATTACGGACATTGACTGCAATGGCGATGGCACCAATGATTCCAAACGGATTGATATGCTCGTGACCTGGAATAACGGCCGGAAAAGAATGCCATTGAGCAATATTCGTGCAAATATGCTGTAACAACATACTAAAACCGTGATTGAGGAAATTGGACATGAGATGCAAACTGCCTGAAATCAATAATCAGGATGGATCGTTAATGGTTGTTGCCCTTTTGATAATGGCCACCCTGGCCATTGCCGGATTAATGGTCACCAATGACGCAGTCATGGAAAGCCGTGTGACCCGAAATTATGTCATTCACAAACAATGCGTCATGGCGGCGGAGGCATCCGGTAAAGAGATCATGCAAGGCATTGACAGTATCTTTGAAACCAGCGTCAGCAGTCTCGTGGCACTGGAAACGCTGGATAATCTATTCTGGAAGCCCTATGACAACTATAACACTACCTTTGAGTTTGATCCCGATCAGTGGGACACGTCGTATAGCGCCCGAATAAAACCCAGTATTTTTAAAGATGGAAACTCTGGGTCCCCGGATCTTGATTATTTTACCAGTATCGGTGCCATTGTCGTATTGGAGGATCAGACGACCTCTGCCCTGTCGCCGGGGCTAAGCAGTACGAAAATGAGGCAGCTATTTGAATATAATGTCTTTTGACGGGCCGAGCATGCCGGTGCGGGAAACAGTGAGGCCATACTGGTGATTGGTTATCGGCAGGAGAAGATTTAATCAATGACATGATTGACGATAGCGGTCCATCTTCCGGCCGATTTTACTTGAGCTTTATTAACCCAACAGTAACGACAACGTGAGGTGTCATCATGGAAAAAAATAATAATGGAACGATGAATATAAAACAAGCGTATTTTAAAACCCTGATCAGCCTTATCATTTGTGTGACGTTCCTGTTGTCTGCGGCTCCAGCTTTTGCGGCGCCGGGTGATTCGTGCTGGGGGCGGAGAACAAGAATTTGCGATGGACGTTGTAAGACAAAGCGTTGGATCAACAAACGTCTTGGTAATGGTACTTGCAATGAAGGCCTGAACTGTGCGTATTTTGGCTATGACGGCGGGGATTGCATGAGTTGCTACGAAGACGTTGATGGTGACGGGTATGGCGGCAATACGCCGGCTTTATGCGGTGCCGGTGCTTCACCGAATAATGATGATTGCGATGATTTTGATCCTGCCGTTCATCCCGGGGCTACGGAAATTTGTGACAATGCCGATAATAACTGTAATGGTCAGGTGGATGAAGGAATGACCATGTACACCTACTATCGCGACTGGGACAATGACGGCTTTGGGAACCCGGGCAACAGCACGCAACGATGCTCCATCACACCACCGTCCGGATATGTGACAGATAACACGGACTGTGATGACGGTAACCCCAATATTCATCCGGGGGCGACGGAAGTTTGTGACGGATTGGATAATAACTGTAATGGTCAGGTGGATGAAGGAATGACCATATACACCTACTATCGCGACTGGGACAATGACGGCTTTGGGAACCCGGGCAACAGCACGCAACGATGCTCCATCACACCACCGTCCGGATATGTGACAGATAATACGGATTGTAATGACGGCAACCCCAATATTCATCCGGGGGCGACGGAAGTTTGTGACGGATTGGATAATAACTGCGACGGCAGTGTGGATGAAGGATTACTCACCTACACCTATTATCCGGATACAGACGGGGACGGATTCGGTGATCCCGGCAATCCGCTGGTGACTTGCGTTACCCCGATACCGGCCGGATATGTTCTGGATAACACGGACTGTAACGATAATGACGTGTATATCAACCCTGCGGCCACGGAAATATGTGGAAACGGAGTGGATGAGGATTGTGATGGTGCGGACAAGGTCTGTGATATCGGCGATGATTGTTTTTGCCAGCTTGAATCGGGTGTCTGGGTGTGTAGCGGGATCATTGACTGTAACGGAGATTGTCAGCCGACAATAATGTGTGGTGATGGTACCTGTAATTCAAACCTGCAGTGTGAGGAATTGAATTGGGACTGTGGCGATTGTCCGATACTGGCTGATTGCTTTGAAGACTTAGATGGTGATGGGTACGGCGATGCCAACGGCAATACCATGAACGCTCCCTGCGCCAGCGGATATGTGGAAAATGGTGATGATTGTGATGATACGGATCCTGCCATCAATCCTGCTGCAGCTGAAATTTGTGATAATATAGATAATAACTGTGACGGTGACGTGGATGAAGGACTGACCCTTTCCACATATTACATTGATTCGGATGGGGATGGATTTGGAAATCCAACCAACTCCATGGACGCTTGCGGCCCGCCGCCCAATTATGTGTCGGACAACACGGACTGTAATGACAACAATCCCCTGGTTCATCCCGGGGCGTATGATCTCTGCCAAAACGGCGTGGATGAGGATTGTAATGGCTCTGATCAGGTCTGTGGAGTGACGCCGAATGTGTGTGCCAATTTGGCTGATGTGCCGCTGGAAACCCAGGTGGAAGCAGCGCCCCCCATTGTCATGCTGTTAATTGACGACTCCGGAAGTATGGCCTGGAGCAATCTCTGTCCCGAGCATAATGGACAGTTTAGCGGATCCAGTCAGTATTACTATGTGGACGAGTATTGGAAATCCCAGTGGTCAGGATACAATGGCGTCTACTACAATCCCGACCTGGATTATTCGCCCTGGCCGGATTCCGCTTCCACGGACTATGAGGACGCGGACATGGATGATCCCAAAAGCCATCCAAACAGCAGCACTACCCGGGATTTAAGCGACACGTTTGATTCGCTGGACGGAGTGAGTGTTCGCTGGGCTCATTACTATGTCTGGTCAACCACCGAGTCTGCGCCTTACCTGATCAATATTACCGGATCAAACGGGAGTTATACCCGTTATTATTACAAGGTGACCGACTGTAATAATGGCGCATGTACCAATAACACGAGTTATGTTGACGATTATGTATTAGATAACACCCCGCCGGCAGATGTGGTGTCCGGCCGGACGGTAATCGAAGAACGACAGAACTTTGCCAACTGGTACCAGTATTACCGGACCCGGCAACTGACTGCTATTTCTGCTCTGTCCAATGTGGTGAACACAGTACAGGGTATGAAAATCGGACTTCATGCCATTAATCACAACAATGGTATTAATATGATTGCGCCTCGCCTGGTGGATGACTATCGCGGGGATATCCTGGATGACCTCTATGATGTGGGCGCTTCCGGTGGCACGCCATTACGCCGGGGCCTGGAGGATGTGGGGGATTATTTTGCCGATGACAGCAACGGCCCGTATTCAAATGCCAGCAACGGCGGTGAATGCCAGCAGGCCTATACCATCATGATGACGGATGGGTATTATAACGGCGGTGATCCGTCAGTGGGCAATGCCGATGCGGATGGTGCCGGCGAATACGATGGCGGGGAGTTTGCAGATGCGTATTCAAATACGCTGGCAGATGTGGCCATGGCGTATTATGAAGTCGATTTAAACACCAGCCTGGCAAACCTTGTCCCAACCAGCGCACAGGATTTAGCTGCACACCAGCACATGGTGACCTATTCAGTCTCTTTTGGTCTTTCCGGGCTCTATGATCCGGACGCTTATCCGGACTGTCCCGAGGTTAACTGCCCTGCCTGGCCGAATGTGAATGAAGACTCAGAGGATGAACGGAGTATTACCGACCTTTGGCATGCAGCGGTCAATGGCCGGGGGAGATACATGGAAGCGACCAATGCCCAGCAGTTGGCGTATGCCCTGGTTGCTCTGATGCAGGATGTGTCCAAGCGCGAGGGGTCCGGTGCGTCGGTTGCCGTTAACTCCCATGAATTGAAACAAGGCTCCAAGATGTACCAGGGGACTTATAATTCCGCAGGCTGGACTGGGGATGTGAAGGCCTACCCCCTGAATACAGACGGGTCTGTTCAGCAGACACCGTCATGGTCAGCTGCCAACAAGCTGAATACCAGGGTAATGGCTTCCGGACATACGGACAGGGATATTTTTACCATGGGCACAAACGGCGGTGTCGCGTTTACCTATGCGAACATTGGTTCGTTAAGCACTTTTCAACAGAATGCGCTCGGCGCGGATGGGGTGGCACGGGAAAACATGATAAACTTTATCCGGGGTGATTTTTCCAATGATGAAAACCACAACGGCAGCCTGCGGGCAAGGGTTTCCCGATTGGGGGATATTGTCCATTCCGAGCCAAAATATGTAAATGAATATCTATATGTCGGCGCAAATGACGGCATGCTCCATGTCTTTAGCGCGGTAACCGGAGCGGAGGTGTTCGCCTATATCCCCAGTTTTGTTTATTCCAATCTTAAGGAGTTGGCCAATCCGGATTATACCCATCGGTATTTTGTCGATCTGAGCCCGTTTATCGGTTTGGATGGCAATGATGATGTCCTGCTTATCGGCGGGTTGGGAAAAGGCGGAAAGGGCTATTTCTGTTTAGACATTGATGTCGCCAATCCGGGTAATTTCACTGCCGGTGATGTCAAATGGGAGTATCCGAATTCCGGTTCTACTCTTAATGAAGTGGCGAACATGGGATATACGTTTTCCGAACCCACCATTATCAAAACCGAGAATGCCGGCAAAGTGCTGATATTTGGGAACGGTTATGACAGTGCCAATGCCCGGGCGCTTCTGTATGTTCTCAATCCTACCACCGGCGCCCTGTTGAAAATAATCGATACCGGATTCGGCAGTCCGAACCCGGGGGATGATAATTGTAATGGGCTCTCAACCCCCACATTTATAGATTCCAATAATAATGGGAAGGCTGATTTTGCCTATGCCGGGGATTTAAGAGGCAATGTCTGGAAATTTGACATCAGCGGGGCTGTTGCAAACTGGGAAGTGGTTTATCAGGATTCAAGCGGCGATCCGCAACCCCTTTTCCAGGCACGGGATGCTTCCGGGAACCCACAGCCGATAACCACCCGCTTGGCTGTTAAAAGTCATTGTGTCAAAGGGTATTCCGGCTATATCGTGATATTCGGTACCGGAAAATTTAATTCCAGCAGTGATTTTACGGATAACAGCGTTCAAGCCGTTTATGGTATTTGGGACTGGGCCCCGGAGTGGATAGAGGAAGGTGCAACCGGTGAAACCGGTGCGGATAAATATCTGGGCACATTTAATTCTCCCGGCACCGGACAATTGTCTAATTTGTCGGGACACTCCGATTTAACCGGAGTGGGAGACCAGCTGACCTTGCTGTCACAGTCGCAGGTGGGAAGTGCTGTGTCATACAATGGGACAGAGTGGGGAGTGACTTCATCGAATGCGATTCAATGGTTTAATGTTAAAAAGTTTCTTGATCCTACAGACACTTATGGAGATGATGTGGACGAAGGGTATGATGTGGGCTGGTATTTTACGCTGCCCCACAGTGGCGAGCGGGTGGTTGCTGATCCGGTTCTGTGGTTGGGGTATGCCCTGATTGTGTCTCAGGAACCGGCCGAGAACATGTGCAAGGTGGGGGGGGACGGCGTATTTGTCAGCCTTTAACGTCTGCACGGGAGCTGCTCCTGAAGAGCCGTTTTTCAATACTAATAATGATGATGAGGTAACCGAAGCTGATAAATTGCCGAGTGGCGATATTCCAAACGTTATTACTTTAGATGATTTTATTACGTATTCTCCGACGATGATTGAAGATAAGATTTATTTCGGACCGCAGGAGAATTATACGGTTCAGGATTACCCCACCGGTGTTCTTTTCTGGAGATACTTGAACTATAACTGATCACCATAATAATTGATTAGCCGGGAGCCCGGACATTGTTGTCCACTCCTGGCCAATAATGGAAAAAAGAGGGTTAAAATGAAAAAATTAATGGCAATGACAATACTGGCAGTTCTGATATTGATGGGCGTATCGATTTCTTTTGCCGTTGATCAGGACATTTCAAACGAAATCCTGGCGGGAACGGAAAAGGCAACGCCGTCCAATTGGGACTCAGACCAACTGGTGTGGAAAACCGGTATCATTGACTTTGTCGATTCAGACGGTGTGGTGATTGAAGACACGCGATATCGTTTTTCCAATGGCATCCATTTTTTTAGCATCAATGGGACTATTATCAATTCGAATAATTTTAATCAGGGGACGGAAGTGACATTTGTCTTAGACAGTGACCGCAGAACAATCGTTACACTGATTAAGGATAAAATCCAGGAATAGGGGCTATCGTTTTTAAGGATGATCATGGATCTAAAACGATTTTTTATAACGGATGAAGAAGGATAAAATGGTTAAAATTATTTTTTTGTCAGTCTTGTGTCTATTGATGACGATGCCGGTGGCCGGTGAGTATTATCAATATAAAGATTCTCAAGGAAACCTCAGATTTACAGATGACACCGCCAATATTTCGGAAAATAAGGGAATGGATATAAAAGTCTATGAATCAGTTAAAAACTATGACCTTCAGGTGCCGTTAGAAGATAACGCATCGTCGAATTCAACCCAGGAAGAAAACAGCAATTCATCTCCAACGGATACCCAAGAAGGTGAAACATCTCCAACCAGAGAAACGCTTGATAAAATGCGGTCAGCATTGGATCAGACGGCGGCTTCCTTAGAGGCACAACATAAGGAACTTGACACACAGGCGCCGGATAAGGATGCATCCCCCCTCCAGAAGAATGCGTATTATGAAAAAGTCCGGGCCTGGAATGCTGCAATGGAAGAATATAAAAAACAGCATCAGGCATACAATGAAAGTGTCAGGGTATATAATTCCAGTATTCAGCGTGAAAACAAAAGCAAGCCTGAAAACAAGATGAGTGAAAACCATGAGAGATGATTTTGGAATCGTCTCTAATCGTACAGATGGGAGCCAAAAAGGTGATCAAACCTGATATGTCATCTTGAATCCTGTGATTGAAGACAATACTGAAACTGCAAACCAGGCCCCTGAACAATTTATTATTTAGGGGCCTGGTTACGTTGAGAGGAAGGTAAATGCAAGGGCTTATTCACTCAAATAATCTGGCATGGGTTCTGATGCGGTCGGGTCTGAGTTCAAAATCCGTGATCGTATAAATCAACAGCCAGTCCGGTCCACTTAACATTTCCTAAAATCCCGCCATTTTCCCAGAAAATTTCTCAGTTGATAAAAATTTCGTCATATCTTAGGATTAATTACTTTTTTTTGGTTTATATTTCGTTAATGAAGCAAGGAAATTCCGACATGGCCAATGACATTGATCATCCATTTTCCGATAAATCGGTTTGCATGGCCCTGGTGCAGCATGGACTGATTACCAGGGAGCAGGCACTTGAAATTTTTGAAAAAAAAGAAAAAGTCCGGTTTAAAAAAAATACCTGCTATAGCTTCGTATGCGAATAAGGCATTGGTTCCAATCACCTTCAGATTGCGACCCAGCAATTGACGTTGTTCGAGAAGTCTGAGGATGGCGGTTACCAGTCTTGATGGCTTCGTAAAAAGTCC
>JAJRPH010000237.1 GCA_024280875.1 Deltaproteobacteria bacterium
CCCGAAAAGATACCCCCCCACCAAACCACTTATTTCCCCTGGGACCGGCGCAAACATCACCTGAAACACCTGAAACCCGATAAATACGAATGGCGCCCCTGCTCCGCAGGAATCAATAAAATTCTTGAGGCCTTCCCTGTCAGTCAAAAAAAGATACAGGTCCGCCAGCTGATTTCTAAAAAGAACAGCCGCCAGAACCGCACATAAGAACAGCAGAATCTGAATCTTATATTTGATGATTAATGATTTAAAGGCGAGCATCTGGATCAACCGATTTTTAACGCACCTCAGGTTAAATTATTCAATGCCGCAACCCCCGGCAAGGTTTTGCCTTCCATCAGGTATAAAAATGCCCCGCCACCGGTTGAGATATAAGAGAATCGATCGCTCTGACCGGTTGAATGGACCGCCACATCCGTATCACCGCCCCCGACAATGGTTAATGCATAGGAATTGGCAACGCTGTGGACCATTGAAACCGTTCCGCGGCTGAACGCGTCCATTTCAAATATACCCATGGGACCATTCCAGACAATGGTTTTGGCATCATCTAAAACTTCCGCGAACAGGCGGGATGAGGCCGGACCGATATCAAGGGCCATCCAGTCATCCGGGATCTCCTGTATGGGAACAATTTTTGCCTCGGCTTCCTGATCGATATGGCTGGCCACCACCGCATCCACGGGTAAATAGAACTTGATCCCCTCGCTAATGGCCTGCTTCATGATTTCACCGGCTTCTTCAACAAGATCTTCTTCCACCATGGATTTTCCGAGATTAAACCCCTGGCTTTTTAAAAACGTATTGGCCATGGCACCGCCGATAATGAACTTGTTCACCCGGCTTAACATGTTTTTCAACGCACCCAGCTTGCTTGAAACTTTTGCCCCGCCGACAATCGCAACCAGGGGCCGCCGGGGATTGTCCATGGCCGAATGGAAGTAATCCAGCTCCTTTAACAATAAAAAGCCGGCGGCGGACTGGGGAGCGTATTTTGTGATAGCGGAAACAGAAGTATGCTCACGGTGAGAAACTGCAAACGCGTTATTTATGTATATATCGCAAAAAGAAGCAAGCTCGCGGGCAAAAGCGTCTTCATTAGCCTGTTCTCCAGGATAAAATCGCAGATTTTCAAGCAGCAAAATATCGCCGGTTTCCATTTCACCGACCGCTTTCTTCACAACAGGTCCGATACAGTCCGTTGCCATGTTGATGTTCTGCCCAAGAAGTCTTCCCAGGCGTTTTGCCACTGGCGCAAGGCTTAATTCGGGCACGACCTGTCCTTTTGGCCGCCCCATATGGGACATGATGATCAGGATTCCGTTGTTGTCCAGAACATACCGCAATGTCGATAGAACAGCCCGAATTCGCGTATCATCCGTGATGTTCTGATGTTTGTCCATGGGGACATTAAAATCCACCCGCACCAGCACTTTTTTACCTGAAACATCCAGTTCTTTAATAGAAAGCATACTGCCATCCTCCCTTATACTGTCGTTATTCGCTTTTTTTCTTTTTAATTTTCTGAATATACTTTCGTTTCGACCATCGTTGTAAAAAACTGATTCTTCCCGAATCATACGCCCGGTCAACTATTTCCGCCTGAACTTGAAGGCCGGACGGATTTTGTATGGCCGTACGCAGGCATTCGGTTTTAAACGAGCACGCCATGCAACTTTGAGGAGAATGCCGCAGGCCGTCATCATGCATCGGAAACACAATTTCGATGATCCCGAAACATTCCGGTTTATCCTGCTCACGTTTCATGGCGGTTAATGCTCTTTACGAATTTTTACGGTATTCACGATTCATCTGTGCGATATGCCCCTGGTCCGCAAAACTGAAGTACTGATTACTGCCGATCACAATATGCTCATGAACGGTGATGCCCACTGTCTGACAGGCAAAAAGGAGCTGGCGGGTAATTGCGTAATCCGCCGGAGAAGGCTCTGAATCGCCGGACGGATGATTATGGGCAAAAATCAGGGCCGCCGCGCTCCGGTCCAGTGCCGCGCGCACCACTTCCCGAGGGTAAACCGAACTGGCCGACAACGTGCCGGTAAAAAGCGTTTCAACTGCGGTCACCCGGTTCTTAGCATCTAAAAACAAAACCTTGAAAGATTCCCGGTCTTTTGATCCCATGGAGTGATACAGGTAATCCAAGAGAGCCTTTGAATTATTCAAAGGATCCTTCATGATCACCTTTTTTTCCAGATACCGGTCGGCCACCGATTTAATCAGTTTAATACCAAAGGCATTCTTCGGCCCGACCCCGTCCACCGAGCACAGATCATTCACCGATGCTTCAAGTGCCTGCTGGAGGGTTTCAAATTTTTTAAGTACGGCTTTTGCAGCTTCCTTGCAGTCTTTTCTGGGAGTTGCAAGGGTAAGGAGCAGCTCAATGACTTCATAATCATGGAACCCGCTTAAACCGGAATCCAGGAACTTCTCCCGCAGACGCTGCCGGTGCCCCTCCCCTTTATGCACTGAGGCCTTTTCCACCATTTTTATTGGTCACCTCATATAAATTTTTAACTCGATTGCTTGATGGCAAAGAAAAAATTTCAAATTCAAGGCGCGCGAATCCGGAGAAGCGAGGCGTACGAATGTACGTTGAGTGACGAAGGGTGAAGCGCAACGCAGAAGTTGAATTCTTTACGAAGCCATTAGCGGATATCTTCCATCTCGTCCTTAAGATCCCGCGTCATCAATTGAAAAACTGCTTTTTCCGGAGAAAGCCCCTCATAGAGGATATTATAAACCGCATGGGAAATGGGCATGTCAATGCCGACACGAATGGAAAGATTCCGCACCGATTTTGCGGTCTTTACCCCTTCGGCCACCATCTTCATATCCGCAAGAATCTCATTAAGTTTTTTACCTTCACCAATCAGTTTCCCAACCGTATGGTTCCGGCTTAGACTGCCAGTGCAGGTCAATACCAAGTCGCCCATACCGGCAAGACCCGAAAATGTATGGGGGTTGGCCCCGAGTCTTAGCCCCAGACGACGCATCTCGGTGAGGCCCCGGGTGATTAGGGCGGCCCTTGTATTTAAACCCAGACAAAGACCGTCGATAATCCCGGAAGCAATGGCAATGACGTTTTTAACCGCCCCCCCCAGTTCCACTCCCATCATGTCATCATGGGTATATACCCTGAAAAACGGTGTGACAAAAATATCCTGAACATACTTTGCCACTAAAGGGTCCGCAGACGCCGCCGTAACGACTGTCGGCACTTTTTTTGCCACTTCCCGGCCAAAACTCGGGCCGGAAATCACCGCCAGCCTGTTTTTAAACGATTCAGGCAGCACGTCCGCCAGAACGCCTGTCATGGTTAAATGGGTTTTATTCTCGATCCCCTTTGACGCAGAAACCAGAACTGTGCGATCAGAAAGAAATTCAGCAAACTTTGAAGCGGTTTCCCTCATGACATGGGAAGGGACCACCACAAGCACCAGGTCTTTGTCCGAAACTACATCGGCAATATCATTGGAAGGGACGATATTTTCCGAAAGGGGAATTCCCGGTAGAAACAATTTATTTTCATGAGAATCGGCAATGGCATCTTTTACTTCTTTTTCATAGACCCACAGCTCAACCCGATAGCCCTTCATACCGAGCAGACTTGCCAGGGCTGTCCCCCAGCTGCCGGCCCCAACCACACCTATTTTTGCGGATTCAGCATCCATGTTACTCTTCCTTCTCTTCCTTCTCTTCCTTCTCTTCCTTCTCTTCCTTCTCTTCCTTCTCTTCCTTCTCTTCCTTCTCTTCCTTCTCTTC
>JAJRPH010000238.1 GCA_024280875.1 Deltaproteobacteria bacterium
TGAACAGGTCAACCGGCTTTTAGAAGTTCCCGACTCGGTGTACAAAAATCTTCAGCCCGGCTGGTGGCAGTTTAAACATGATTGATTTGTCTGTGTTTTTAATATTCAAAAAATATTTTTTGAAGAAGCGAAATGTAAGTTATCCACTATTAAAATATGAAAAAAATTGGAAAGTTAAATAAACTCAAAGCGATGAGATCTGTTGAACCCGGCGTTTATCTTGAAGGCAGGGAAGTGGGAGACATATTGCTTCCGAATCAATATGTTCCGGACAATTGTAATTCCGGTGATATGATCGAAGTGTTTCTTTACTTTGACTCAGAAGATCGTCTGATTGCCACAACCCTGCATCCATATGCCATGGTGGGTGAGGCAGGATGGCTTGAAGTGGTTGATGTGAATGATTTCGGCGCTTTTCTTGATTGGGGCCTTGCCAAAGACCTGCTCGTCCCGTTTCGGGAACAGCAGCAGCGCATGGAAAAAGGTAAATCATATATGGTGTTTATTTATATAGATGAAAAAACGCACCGGATTACGGCCTCGTCCAATCTTAAAAAATTTCTAACTGCCCGGCCTGGTGATTTCAAAGAAGGGCAGTCAGTTGATCTGATCTTAGGAGATTCAACTGATCTGGGCTATAAAGCCGTTATTGATAACCGTGCCCAGGGAGTTCTTTATCATACGGAGGTTTTTCAGGAATTAAGCAAAGGACAGAAGCTAAAAGGGTTTGTAAAGAAAGTAAGAGATGATGGGAAAATAGATATTTGCCTGCAAAAATCCGGTTATGGCAAGGTGGCGGACATATCGGAGCAAATTATTAAGCAAATTGCGGCCCAGGGCGGATATATCGAAATAACGGATAAAAGTTCAGCTGAAAATATTTATAAAATGTTTGGAATCAGTAAGAAAAACTTCAAAAAAGCCATTGGTTCACTATACAAAGCCCGTCGAATTGTTCTTGAAAAAGAGGGTATTTCTTTATCTTAAGAGAGCCTGTAATTTATCAAGCAGCACACCATGCAGGTGCAGAAGCTATTGTCACCAGAGATCCAAAAGGCTTTAAAAAGTATAAACTTCCAGTTTTTGATCCTATTGAATTGCTTAAAACATTACAACTTATTGAATAAATTATGTATTAAAGGCGATCACCGTTAAAACCCGCATCACATTGGGTACCTTGTATGGATTCAATTCATCTTTATCGGCATCCCCGCTACGTGTGGCTGTCAACAGATTTCAGGTTACCGGGAGTTTGATCCGATTGCCCTCCGGCAGTTGATCTATGGAGCATCTGTAATGTTTTTCCCCTCTCCTGTCCGGGTCTTTCTGGCAACCGGGTATACGGATATGCGCAAATCGATTAACGGTTTGTCGATTCTCGTGGCACAACACCTGGAAATGAATCCATTGACCGGTCATTTGTTTGTATTCTGCAATAAACGACAGAATATGATTAAGATTATGTACAGGAACCGTAACGGATTCTGTCTTTGGCACAAGCGTTTGGAAACTCAATCCTCCAAACCATTCCTTTCAAGCAGCTCTTATTAGCCTGAGGCATAAGTTACCTATGGCTGATAGCTTCATTTATGAAACTGGTAAAATTAATGGTGCTACTATCTGGACACAAGATGTAGATTTTAAAAATCTACAGAATGTCAAATATAAAGAAAAACCCGAACAATCGAATGGACGCTGACAGGCGTTCCGCTACGCTTCACACCTATGAATGCCAAGGCATTAAGGCAACCCCTCGAATTTTTGATCATTCTGAAAACCGGTGCATAAATAAAATATAAAATAATGTTGACAGTGTAAACATTATTTTTTAAAGTAACAGAAACATTAAAAAGCTTTTCATGGTGACGAATCATCACTGTGCCAGAAAATAACTTTTCCATTATTTCAAACGGTTATGAATGAGTTGTTTGGAAGAAGAAGATCCCTCCAAAAATAATTTTGCCGGTAAAAAAAAACGACCGACACGAAAAAACATTCGCAATCCTATCATCACGGTAATCTTACGCGTGTTCTGATTGATACGGCGGTAGAGATTATATCCGAACAGGGGGCAAACGATCTTTCCTTAAGACAAATTGCCAAAAGGGCCGGAGTTAGCCATGCGGCTCCGTATCGGCATTTTAAGGACAAAAATGCCATTTTAGGAGCAGTTGCCAGACAAGGTTTTGATATGATGCTTCGCCAAACCGAAGAAAGGATTGCCCGCAGTCGGGGCAACGAACTGGACCATTTTGCGATTTGCGGATTGTCGTATATTGATTTTGCCTTAAATTATCCTTCCCATTACCGCGTAATGTTCGGTACACGGGCTGAAAATTCCTATTTTTCCGATGAATTAAAACCCGAATCCATACCAGTTTTTAAATTGCTGCGTGATAAAATTAAGGTCTGCCGGGAAAAAGGACTTTTAAAACCGGGGGATCTCCAGGAGATGACGCTGGCTGCCTGGTCCATTGTTCACGGGTTCGCCATGCTCCGTATTGATCATCACTTACCTACCCAGGGGATGGATGAAAATAATTTACGAGAACTTCAACGCACTGTTGTGTTGACGCTCTACTTTGGTCTGCGGCCGGAATAGTTTTATGGCGTCGTTAAATATTATTTATAAGGAGGCAAAAATGAGTGAAGATGTATATAAAAAACTGGCAAACGTATTGGACACCCTTCCCAATGGATTTCCGGCATCCGAAACCGGGGTTGAATTAAAACTTTTAAAGATGATTTTTGCTCCCGAGGACGTGGATTTGTTCTGTGACCTGCGCTTGTCCTTTGAAACACCGGAGCAAATTTGCGAAAGGACCGGTCGCCCCCTTGAAGGCCTGGATGATCACCTGAAAAAGATGTGGGAAAAAGGTCAGATCTTTGGGGTGGATTTTGGAACTGTCCGTGTTTACAAAATGATGCCCTGGGTATTTGGTATTTTCGAGTTTCAGTTAAAGCACATGACCAAAGAAATGGCCGAGCTGTGCAAGGAATATGAAACAACTTTTGGTCCCCAGTTTTTTGACAGCAAAGTGCCGCTCATGAACGTGGTGCCGGTTGAGCAAGAGATCAGCAGCAACGAAGTTACCATGCCTTTTGAACAGGTTTCTGCCATTATTGAAAACGGCCAGTCTTTTGCGGTTAACGATTGTATATGCAAAAAAGAACATGAACTTTTGGGCGAACACTGTGACCGGCCCATGGAGGTTTGTCTGGCCATTGCGCCGGCTCCCGATGTATTTAAGGATCATCCGTTAAAGGCCAGGGTGATTACAAAACAGGAAGCCTATGATATTTTAAAAATGAGCGAGGAGGCCGGACTGGTCCACTTGACAAGCAATATAGAAAAAGGGAATTATTATATTTGCAACTGTTGTAGCTGTTGTTGTGGTGTTTTAAGGGGGGTTAATGAATTTGGCGGCGCAAATGCGGTTAATTCTAATTATTATGCGGTAATAGATGCGGAAGAATGTGTCAGCTGCGGCATATGTGAGGATGAGCGGTGTCAGGTCCATGCTATTGAAGAAAAAGAGGATGCTTATGAGGTAATAAAAGAAAAATGCATCGGCTGTGGGCTTTGTATTTCCACCTGTCCGTCGGATGCCATCTCCCTGATCCGGAAAAACGCAGAAGATATTATCCTGCCGCCGGTGGATGAAAACGACTGGTACAAACGAAGAGGTCAAGTGCGCGGGGTTGATTACAGTAAGTACGCGTAAATATAAAACAAGGCTGAAGGTTGACAAACTCGTAAAAAGTCAGATTCCGATGGCAAAGAAAAAAGCTCCAAATTTGAGGCGCGCAAATCCTGTGTGATGATTTGTACTTAGCGTACCATGAAGAAACGAAAGATGAAGCGCAACAAAGAATTTGGACTTTTTACGAAGCCATCAAGGTTTAAGGTAAAAAAATTAGTAAGAACCTTCAGCCTTGTATCTGAATGTCTGCAAAAGGGTTTTGCCATGCATGAATTACCGGTAATAAACAGCATTCTTAAGGTTGTTTTAAGGCATGCGGTTGACAACAAAGTGAAGAAGGTGGTGGCTGTCCACCTCCAGGTCGGGGAATTGAGTGACCTGGAGGACAAATGGATGCAGCAGTATTTTGATTATCTGGCCAAAGGCGGCATCGCCGATGGAGCCCGGCTGGTAATCGAAAGGACCCCGGTGGTGATGAAATGTTCTGACTGTGAATTTTCGTATGTGGTGGACCTTAAACAGGAAAAAGCGATGGTCTGCCCGGAATGCGGAAGTGAAAAGAGCTCCCTATTATCCGGGAGGGAATATTTTGTTAAAAATCTGGAGGCAATATGAGTGATAAAATAAGATTAATTGAGGTTAAGGAAGATATTTTAGCCGATAACGATGCCATGGCAAAAAAATTAAGGGATGATCTTAGAAAAGAAAAAACATTTCTGCTGAACCTGATGGCATCGCCGGGTGCCGGAAAAACCAGCCTGGTGATTCAGACCATCCGGAATTTGAAAGAAAAACTTCGTATCGGCGTCATGGAAGCGGACATAGATTCAATGGTGGACGCGGAAAAAGTGGCACAGGAAGGGGTGGCCGCCATCCAGATACGCACCAGCGGTTTCTGCCATATGGATGCCACTATGGTGAAAGACGGGTTAAATGCCATGGATACCGAAAATCTGGATCTCGTGATCCTGGAGAATGTGGGAAATTTAGTCTGCCCGGCGGAGTTTGAAACCGGCGCCATAAAAAACGCCATGATTTTAAGCGTTCCCGAAGGTGATGACAAGCCCTTAAAATACCCCCTGATGTTTTCCGTCTGTCACGCCCTGGTCATCAATAAGACGGATTACCTGGAGTTATCGGATTTTGACGTGGAAAAATGCCGGGAGCGGGTATTGAAACTCAACCCGGACATCCGGATTTTCGAAGTCTCATGTAAGACTGGTGAGGGTATTGAGCGATGGGTTGAGTGGTTGCATGAGGAAGTAAATGCTCTTTAAAAGGCTTTAAAACTATTGCGTTTGGCAATACGGCGTTAAAATCCTCCTCAAATTGCTCATTTATAAATATAAACTCCGCTTTTTCGTCGGATTTTGCCGTGTCTTGCCTGCACTCATGACGTTTTTTAATATCCTTTTGGTATTATATAATTAAAGGAGTTTTTTAATTGTAAAACCTGAAAAATTAAATGTTTGCCCACGTAAAAACCCCTGGACTTAACAGCGCGTCACATGCCCGGGCTGTCTGCATGGTCTGGGAATGAAAAACATTGAGAAGGGCCATAGACAGACCGGATGAAGCTAAAATTGGTAAAAACGACTGTTCCA
>JAJRPH010000239.1 GCA_024280875.1 Deltaproteobacteria bacterium
AGAAAAAAGTCATTCTGGTTCATAATTCCGATTTAAAAAGAATTATTCATTTGTGGCGTTTGGAGGGGAAGAAGGCTCCGACACAGCACCTGTGGGGCTATGATGCGTTAAGGCGAGACGGCTTTAACGTTGATGTACTTCCCTTTGAGCGATTTAAACGCCTTAAGCACATCAGCGACAGCATGAAAATTTTCGGCGATCTGGACCAGCAATTGCGGATTCTGCTTAAGTGCAGTCAATATGATGTGGTATACTCCGCCCATCATCTAACCACAGCATTGTTTTCAATGCTGAAAATCTTGGGGCTGATGAAAAAACCGTTAATTGCCATTGCCTATCAGTCATTCAGGCAAAAGCATTTTTTCAGTCGGGTATTTACCCTGCTTTTTGTGGGGGGGAATGATAAAATTCTATGTTTAAATCATGCTGTTTTAAAAGATCTTCAGGCCCTGGGAATACCAGGAAAAAAGCTGGAGGTGATCAATTGGGGGTGTGATTTGAATTTTTATCATCCTTCCATAAATGGAGAGCATCATAGCAGTTCAGAAGATAAAAAATTAATCATCAGTCCCGGGAAAACATACCGGGACTGGATATCCCTGGTGAATGCGTTTATAAATATTAACGGCAGGTTGGAAATATATGCTTCTGGAGAACAACCCTTTCGATATACCGAAAATTTACCCGCAAATGTCAGCATTGCCCCAAAAAAAATTCACTGGTCAAAAATGATCCAAAAGTACCATCAGGCCAGGGCGGTTGCAATTCCAATCATGGTTAATCCATCGAAATTAAAAAACGCCATCGGCTTAACAACACTCATGGAGGCATTGGCTATGGGGAAAGCGGTAATCATGACACGAAATGAATATGTGGGTATTGATCTGGAAAGGGAGGAAATCGGAATATGGGTGGAGCCCGGCGATTCAAACGGATGGGCACAGGCGGCAACTTATCTGCTGGATAATCCTGATATTGCCATGGCAATGGGGGAAAAGGCCCGGCGCCTGGCCGTTGAGAAGTACAATATAAAAAATTTTTCGCGTAAATTATCATACAACCTTCATAGGTTGGGATAAGTCGGATGGAATGAGATTAAAGGCTTTCTGGCATCAGGTGGAGGTCATTCATATAAAAATCTTTCATTTTCCGTACCGCGAAGAGTTGCGCATACCTCATGGTAATTGAGTATATCCTGTTTTAAATCATTGGATCCGATTTTTTTCATTGGTGACTTCACAGGAAGCGGCTGGACCCCTATAAATTCAAAGAGTTTTATGTTGGTGTCACTAATTGAGCGTTCGGACTCGAAATAGTTCTCATAATATATTGTAAATATTCTATTTTTTGAGATATTTTGACTGATGCTGATTTCAAGTTCCTGCTCATGATGGAGGTGATTTAAGGATTCCAAAAGCGTATCAGTGGTAATATATACCGGTTTATGGGCAAGGCTTTTTGTTGTGCCGATAATGCCGGTCTGGTTCATTCTGACAAGGGACAGGTATTTTTTTAATATATTTTTTCGGTGTAAATGGATGACCTGGATATTTTCAGAAAGTGTCAGATATTTGATCAGGTTCCTTTTTTTTATGAGAAAAGCAAAGTCTTTGATCCCAATTGAAGACACTTGATTTCTGGGTTTAAAATAAATTTTTTCGTGTCTTCTGAGATGGGATCTTGCTGAAATCCCCTGTGCAAAATAATAAAACAGGAAACTATTGTATAAATGATCGATATACTGTTGCCAACCCATTCCGGTCCATGCGAGGAAACGATACAGTCGGTATGATTTTGTCCATTCGCCTAAAATCTCGCCATAGTTGACGATCCGGGGATGCCGGTTTAATGTGTTGACCAGATAATTGCTGCCGCTCCTTCCGCTGGTAAGAACGAAATGCTTTTTCATTTGAATTTGGTATTTGTTTTTTTCAGGATTAAATGAATCAGCGATAAGACCGAAGTAACGGTTTTCACCAATATTCTTACATCCATGGCAAACGTCCAGTCCCGGATATACTTTTTATCAAGTTCCATCCATTCCTTAAAAGGAAGATTGTTTTTTTGTCTCATTACCTGCCAGGTACAGGTAATACCCTGTGCCACGGAAAGTCGCTTTCTTTCCCAAAGTCGATATTGCAAGGTCTCTTTAACAATCGCCGGCCGGGGGCCAACCAGACTGATATCCCCTTTAAAAACATTAAATAATTGCGGGAGTTCGTCCAGGGTGGTGTCACGAATAAAAGTTCCTGTGCTTGTTTGACGGGGGTCGTGTTTAATCTTAAATACAGGACCGTCCATTTCATTAAGGTGCATCAGGCTCTCCTGAAGTGTTTCCGCATTGATCACCATGGATCTGAATTTATATAATGTAAATATTCTGCCGCATTTTCCGATGCGTGTCTGTCGGAATAGAACCGGTCCTGCTGATGTCATTTTAACGGTTAAGGCAATTACCACATATATTGGCAAACATAGTGATATGAGAATGATGGAAGTGGTAAAGTCAAATACCCGTTTTGCAAAAATAAGTTCAGGCGGCCGGTAAACAAATTTGGTAATCAAAAGCCGGGTCCCGTTAATCTGATCAAAAAAGCAGGTCCCCATTTTTTTTAGTTCGGCATGTTGACGGACATTGACAGTGATAAAATCAATACCCATGGCAGCGCAGGCATAAATCAGGTAAGATACCTCTTCGTGAGATTTATTTTCGCCGACATCTAAAACACAATCAACAACATTATGCTGCAGGCTTTTCGGCAGATCCCGCACCGTACCCAGAATGGTGAAAATCGAATATTTCGGATGTTTGTTTGTTTTTTGGCTGGCTAATAAACCGGCCAGGCGCAGGCCGCATTCCGGGTGAGAAACAATATAATTGCCGATTTCAAGGGCTGTTTTTCCTGTGCCGAATATAACGATATGTTTAATCAGATTCGGGTTTTTAGAATTTTTTATAATTTCATATGACAGGTAAAGCCGGCTTCCAACAAGACCAAACAGTAAGAGGCTGGTGATAAAAATTGAGACTCCGGCAGCTTGCTGGATGCCGGTAGAAAAACAGAGTAAGAATACAAAAAAACAAAACCCGATAAGCAGGCAGGGGATACAGGTGTGGCGCACTGCCGCAGTTATTCCCAACGGCTTTTTAAATCGGGTGAGCTTGAAGAAATGGAGTATATAAAATGATAAACAGGCGCAAACTGGGGAAATTGCCAATTGCCAAATGCTGACATAATTACCTTTTTGAAAAAATAAATCCGGAAGCAGGCTTATAGAAAAAATTTTGGAAATTTTATAAACAAAAGGAATAAATATTGAGAAAATAGTGATCAGACAGGTAATTAATAGTGTTATATTGATTAACTGGAGATATTTTTTCTGGTCAAAAAACATTATAACTGATTTCCCGTAATAATGGCTGCTGGATTTTTGAGAACCAGATTTTTCGCATTCTCGTTACCGATAATTTTTGCGGCTTTTGATACGGCTTTTGACAGGATTGGCGGGCGATGGCCGGACGAATGGGCATCAGATGCCATCACATCGACAATCCCTTTTTTTAAAAACCCAACAGTAAGTTTTTTTATTTTCCAGCCGAATCGTCCTGTGATACTCCCGGCTGAAATTTGTACATATACATTTGTGCTTAACAAGTTAAAAAATTTTTCAGGGTTTTGGAGAATACCCCTGTTCCTTTCAGGGTGGGCTATAATCGGTTTAAATCCATGAATCAGAAGTTCAAAAATAATTTTATTCGCATTATAAGGTAAGTAGTCTGAGGGGAATTCGATGAGTACATAAGACGTTTTATTAATAGTGTATCCTTTGATGGAGGCCGGAGGAATCAATGCATTGATTTCTGCGCCGGGAAGTATTTCGACTGAAATCCCAAGCCGGGTCAGTGCCAGATTCAGGTGCTGTATCCGCTCTAATATTGATTGTTCCGGATATTGATCGTTTTGAATATGCGGTGTTGCAACAATTGTATGAATTCCATCGCGGGCCGCGATTCTGGCCATTTCAATTGACTCATGAAATTCAGCAGCTCCGTCATCAATGCCGGATAGAATATGGCAATGAATATCTATCATTTTTTATGTTCAAACTTATTACTGCCGGCGCCATACTCCCCGTAATCTCCGTAATAACTGTAATATCCGTTTGCTTTCACCTTCAGCGCGTTGAAGATGATACCCAGTAAGCGGGCATTGATATCCTGCAGGGATTTAATACAATCATGCGCTATGGCATAGTCGGTTTTTCCTGCCCTAATAACGACAGCCGTTCCGTCAACAATTTTACTCAATACCAGAGTGTCGGTCACATGAAGTACCGGTGCGGAATCTATTATTATCATATCATATTTCTGCCTCATCTGTGTGAGCAGGTTCTGAAAACTTCGGGAGCTGATAATTTCCGATGGATTCGGTGGCTTCGGACCGGATGTAATTATATCAAGTCCGGGCAGCGGGCCGGACTGAACGATATCTCCTTGTAATACGCCTGCCGCAAAGGCACTAACACCGCCGGTATTGTTGAGGTTGAAAATTTTATGAATTTGAGGGTTTCTCAGGTCTGCGTCAATCAGGAGAACACGGTGTTTAAAATGGACCATGGCCAAAGCCAGATTGATTGATGTAATGGTTTTCCCATCATTCGGTGACGCGCTTGTTATAAGCAGTATTTTGGGCTTGTTGTCGGCAGATGACAGGAGAATGGATGCCCGTATAGCTTTATACCGTTCTGCAAGTGCGGAATTGGGATGCTCAATCATGGATTCAATAAGTTCTTCTTTTTTGAGCTTGCTGAAAAAAACGGTACCAAGAAGGGGAAGACCAAGCCGGTCTTCAATTTCATCCGTAAATTTGATGGTTGTATCTATATATTCAATGAAAAATGCGAATCCGATACCGCAAGCAATTCCCAGTATCAATCCAATTAGAAGGTTTAGAGCTTTTTTGGGTTTAAATGGAGTTTCCGGTGTTTTTGCTGTTTCAAGAACCCATACATTGATGGTCTGGATTTCACCGATCAGGCTTTGTTCTTTCAGATTGGTCAGCAGGGCTTCATAGAGATTTCGATTGGTATCAATTTCTCTTTTTAATATATTATATTGAATTAACTTTTCATTGGATTTAATCGCCTCTTCCTTTGCCTGTTCCAGCGATTTTTTAAGATCTTTTTCCTTTAATTTTGCCAGTTCATAATCGGTTTTTGTTGTTTCGACAATATTTTTGATTTCCTGAAGCTGTAGTTTTTTAAGGCCCTCCAGGTTGGCCCTGGCTGTTATCATGGCTGGATGCTGCTCTCCATATTTTTTTGAAATAGAAAGTTCCATAATATGCTGTTGAGCCTCCAGGATCGTGTCTTTCAGCGAGAGGAATACCTGGCTTGCCGCAATTGAGGGTAATGAGACCATCGTTTCCATATCAATTTTACGCACCTGGTTATACAAAAGCCCCAATTCTTTACGTCTGGTTTCCGCCTGGACAAGCTGGGAATTAAGTTCGGAAATCTTTTGCGGTGCAGTTCCGCCTTCAACAGGTATAATGCGCTTCTCCTGCATATAGGCCTGGAGCTCATTTTCTGATCCTTTCAGTTTTTCAAGCTCCGTTTGTGCTTTCTCATTCATCCAGTTAAGCTTATAATTCACTATATTTAATCTGATTTCCAGGATTTCATCCATATAGGCTTTTGCAATCGCGTTGACAATCATCCGTGACAGGCCCGGATCGGTGGTACTGTAACTGATATCGACAATGCGGCTTGCCCGAACCGGTAACACCTCGATATTTTTTACAATGGATTCCGTGATAATGTCTTCAGTGGTTTTGGCTGTATTCGTGATTTCTGCAAGGTGCTTGCCTGAGGTGGTATCCGCACCGAAAATTTGAAGAAATTTTTTCGACAAATTCTTTAATCGTTTTTTTAATCCTTTTTTTGATTTTGGCGTATCATCCGATTCAGTAATAAAATATGAGGCATATTTCGTGTCTAAAGCGAGTTGTTTTACAACCTTGCGGGCAACGGATTTGCTTTTAATGATCTGATACTGGGTTGCCATAAATTCGGGATCTCTACGATTATCCCTTGAATCACGGGACAAAGAGTCCTGTTTGATATTTTCAATAAGCAATTCTGTTGTTGCCTTATATTGGGCGGGCATCGTGAATGTAACGGCTGCCACTGCAATAAAAATAAAAATGGCAACAAGTGCGATCAGGATGCGTCTTTTGCGAATAATTCTTAAATAATCATTCAGATGTATTTCTTTTTCATTCATTATAGCCTCAAAAAGTTATAATTTGCCTGTTTTTAGAGTTACGGTTGCTCAAAATTATGCAATCTGAAGTGTGATGTTTTAAAATAAACTCTCGGGCACGATAATTATGTCGCCCGGCTTAATCATGACATCACGGCCAATTTCTCCTGCATCCGTAATGGCATTCACTTTTACTTCAATGATCGTTTCTACACCATTCTCAACGCGTAAAATTCGGGTTTTATCCGGTGCAGCCAAAGGCGTAAAACTGCCGGCCATACTGATAGCTTCAATTAATGTTATTTCTTTTGACGTATATGGGTATGATCCCGGACTCTGAACCTGGCCGATAATATAAAAATGTTCAATTTTGGGAATATACAGAAGATCTTTATCATTAAGTATCAGGTTTGATTTCGGCGCCCCTTCGTTAAGCAGCTTGATGAGATCGATCCAGATAACAAGTTTTGATTCTTCATGGGTATTCGGATGGAGTGTGCGGATAAGGATACCCTGCTTGCTGGCGTCATCATCAAGTCCACCTACTTTGGAGATCGCATCCAGAACCCGTTCCTGGGAATGGAGCGGAAATGATCCGGGATTTTTGACCGACCCTAAAATCATAAAGGTTTTACTTAAAAATTCTGTTACAGTAACAGAGATATGCGCATCATAAATGAAGTTACCCGTTGCGAGCGCAGATGCAATGCGCTGGTTAATTTCTGAAACAGTGAGTCCTGCTACCTTAACGCGCCCGATAAACGGGAAGGAGATAAAACCGTCAGTGCTGATGCGGACATTTTGCCTTGAAAGATCCGGTTCTTCATATACGACTATCTCAATAATATCATTAGCCCCCACCCTGTATTCCAGGGCATTGGGATTATTAGATTCCGGATAATGTGCCAGGTACTCGGAAACCGTATAGTTGGGTGTTCCCTGAATAACCGTCTCAAGCCCGATATCTTTTTGAAGGTTGTTTGCATTCGATGCTCTGAATTCAGAAATCCGGGCCATTTCCGATTCGCCCAGCCCGGAATAATTTCCATTTTTAACGGTTGTAATACGAACAATGTTGTCTTTGCCGGTACAGCTGAAAATTGACAGTAATAATATAAGCAAGAGGATTGCCGCAGCTTTCCCTAATATAGCAGATACGATGTTCCCAAATGCCATTCGTGTTTCTCCTGGATATTATTTGCTTAATGCCGGAATAACTGCCCCGAAATAAAGCGCAAAATAAAGCCCCCTTTAATCTTATAAGGAGGGCATTGGTCATTGTTAAATGTGATTATATATATTTCAATTTTACTAAAAAGCAAGGGATATCTGTTTAAAACTATTATCTTTTAAGAACTGTGAAGGTGAATTCCATTTAATGCGGATGCAGTTTTGCAGCGTTTACAATGGATAAATTATTTAAAGCGGCCGGTGGAATTCAGTACAAGCTTTATCTATACTCGATCTTCAGAATAATGCTGAAAGGTTCAGGGAAAAGATATTATTGTCATATTCCATGTTGTTATAATAATCTTCTGTGGCTTCTCTTGTTTTATATCTGTAATGGACTTCAGCTGTCAGCCATTTTTTTAAAGAGTAACTCAAACCGATGTCAGTGGTAAAGATGTAGTATTTCTGTTCAGGCTGGGACAGTTGATCAGACATATCATAATCCCTGATTTCCATACCGGTGGCTAATGAAATCCTGTACGACCGCATCAGTTGCTGTTTGTAATCAAGCTCGAATGTTGTGTTGATAAAGGATGATGCTCCGGATAAACTGGAAGGATTTATTTTTCTTCCAAGCATCAGGCCAAATTGTGATGTCGATTTGAAATCATAATGAATATCAATTTCTGTTGCCCAGGTTCCGGAATCAGAATAGTTATTCCCTTTTTTGTCCATGCTGTTCTTAAATTTTCTTGTTTCATATCCGATAAAGAGATCACCGTTAATTTTTCCTCTGGGGTCAACATGAAATCCAAACAGATATTTTTTTTTAATATTGTCCTGGGAAGTATGTTTGTTCCAGTCGTCAATGCCCTCATTTTGCTTGTCATAATTCGCTGAAATAGATTGATACCTGATGCTGCAGGATGTTTTCGGTGTTAAATCAGTGATCACCGAAAATTCATATGCCATGTCGTTTTTGTCTTGCCATTTATCATTAATATTATTGAAATTCAATGTGTTATAGCTAAATTTGCCTTCCGCAGAAAAACTCCTTGAAATATTATATCCGAGCGTTAGGGAGGCTTTATTATTGGTCCGTCTGGTTTTTGTCCCTTCCCCATAAAAATTTTCGGTTCCGTATGGATCTGCTGTTTTCTTATAGAAATCTTCTACACGGCCGTAAAAGTGTGACGGTGTTGTAAAATCGATTGAAATATTCGGCAAATGAACATCATAATTATTCTTATCAAAATCATGGTAGATTACATGGTGGAGTGTATAGCCGCCCACAATTGAAAAATACGGACTGGTGTCATAATGGAGATCAATCCCCGGAGAGAGCGTTTGAACTATGTCTTTATTTCCGGTCCTGTCTAAAAAAATATTATCATCATACGCGATATTGTATGCGATTGCCGGTTCAATATGAAACTTTGTATCGGGAGAGGAAACCTGCCCGTAAGCAACTATTGATAAAGACAATATTGCTGGCAGGATAAGAGTAAACATTAAGAAAATTTGATAAATCATTTTCCGCTTCATAGGTTGTGATCATCTCCTTTATTGTTCAGATGAGAAACCGACTGGATTCATTAGTGAATGAGCAGCTCATGAAAAAGCTTTTTAAAAGGTTTTGCATTGTTTCCATGCAAGGTATTTGATATTGTTATTTTCGAACATTGGTGATTTTTAAATATGCGATTATTGAAAAATTTGTTTATTTTTCAGAACAATGATGCTTGCGTTATTCGGGGGCCTTTCAGTAATAATAATTTTTTGCATTTCATGCAACTGTTTCTATTATAATATGTCATAATTCTCACCATGGGGCGGTCATTTGATGTAATCTCTCAGAAATAAGGATCTGTTGCGATCTAAGATAATTAAAAATAAAAATACCAGTAAGCAAAAAAAGGTGGTGGAAAGTGAGGAGACCTGGTTTTACGCGTTGGTTCGTAGTCTTTTTGATCGGGTATGCCGGTTGTTGGGGGGGCAACCTTTCCGGCGACATGGATGCGTTTGCACAACATTCGTCCTCCCAATCCCGCCTGGGGATTAACCTTGCCGGGCCGTCGGACTGGAATACGGAGTTACCTTTTGTGGATGTGTTTTCCATGTCCCGGCCATGGATCAGCCAGCGTGATGGCGCCCGGTGGGGAGAAGGCCCTCCTTTGTCACTCGACGCACATGGCTGGGTGAAAAAACTGGAATCCGGCTGCCGGGCTGAAACAGTGATTTGCAGCATCAAGGGCGGTCATTATCCATCCGGAAAGTATACGGTATTATATGATGGTGCCGGCAAAATAGAATTTAAGCGTGCAGCCAAAGTCATTTATAGGTCGCCCGGACGGATTATTATTAATGTGGATGCTTCACAAGGCGGTTTCACTTTGAAAATTATCAAGACCGATCCGGATAATTACATTCGTAATATTCGTATCCTCATGCCCGGTTTTGAGGATAAATATCTTGAGAATCCGTTTCATCCTGATTTTCTCCATCGGTGGCAGGGGCTTGCTTGCTTCCGGTTTATGGACTGGATGAAAACAAACGGTTCAAAAATATCCACATGGTCTGATCGGCCGCAACTCGATGACGCGACCTTTTCATTAAAAGGTGTCCCGCTTGAGCGGATGATCGATTTGTGCAACCGTTTGAAAGTCAATCCCTGGTTTTGTATGCCGCATATGGCGGACGATACTTTTGTTCAAAATTTTGCCCGGATGGTCAAAGATCATCTTGATCCCGGCTTGAAGATTTTCATCGAGTACTCAAATGAGATTTGGAATACACAGTTTGCCCAGAATAAATTTGCTTCCAGCAAGGGGCAGCAGCTTGGTTTTTCGAGAGATCCAAGGCTGGCCGCCTGCCGCT
>JAJRPH010000240.1 GCA_024280875.1 Deltaproteobacteria bacterium
AAAGTCCAAATTCTGTGTTGCGCTGCATCCTTCGCGGCTTCATGGTACGCTAAGTACAAATCATTACTCAGGATTTGCGCGCCTTGAATTTGGAGCTTTTATACTTTGCCGTCGAAATCTGACTTTTTACGAGACTATCAACAGTAGGGGCCGATAAATCGTGCCCCTACTTTTCACCTTCCACCTTCTACTTCTTGATATTCGGAGCGTCCGCATACGTGTTGATCCAGGTGTCCATCATGTCACGGTTAACATCCAATTTTTTTTTCATCTTTTTCTTTTTCCCCATTTTATCAGATTTTTGTCGATGATGTGCCATTAAATCTTTTAACTGGTCCTCGCTCAATACGGGTTCTAGTTCCGCCATTATTTTTGTTTTCTGGACCACAAGGTTTTCCATGATGGCGGACATCTGCTTAAAGGACTGGCGAACCGCTGATTCATTGCTGGCTTTTTTTGAGGAAATAGTATCGAAAAATGTTTTTTTGGCTTCCATCAACTGGTCAGTCATTTTGCGGCTGTCATCACGATAAGCGGCCAGTATATTGGCGACCTCTTTTTTTTGGGAATCTGAAAGATCCATGCGCATCAGCATTTTAAGTGTGATCCCGCCAATTCCTTTCATGTGTCCGTTTGGCTGGCCGGGCCCCCCCATCATTGCCGAGCCTTTATGATGCATGCCCTGACAATGTTCGTTTGAATATTTGGGCGAATCATCATCACTTGCCAATGGCGTTTCAGCAGAAGCAACGCCAATTAAAATAAAAGTCAGCAACATTATTAAAGTAATTGATAGGTTTTTTTTCATAGTTTTTCCTCCGATTATTAGATTCTGTATTTATAAATTATTCATCTGAATTTTGAAACAGACAATCTCTAAATAATTTTTTACGGCTCACAAAAGACCCTTTAAGTTATAAAGTCGGTTGTGCGGAAAAAATAGTTACAAAAATACTTTACGCTTTTAAAGTGATATGTAAATTTAAAAGGTTAGGAAAAATAAAAAAATCTTCAAATTGACAATAATGATACACTCGTAAAAAGTCAGATTCCGATGGCCAAGAAAAAAGCTCCACCAATCTCATAAAAATTGGCAAGGCGCGCAAATCCTGAGGGATGATTTGTACTTAGCGTACCATGAAGAAACGAAGGATGAAGCGCAACAAAAAAATTGGACTTTTTACGAAGCCATCAATAATGAATGCTTCGTGAACCCAAAAGGAGGAGACAGGGTATGGCAACTGAGAAATATGTTGGTGCGATCGACCAGGGGACAACCAGTTCGAGGTTCTTTATCTTTAATTATCATGGGGATATTGTATCCAGGCACCAGCTGGAACACCGGCAGATTTATCCCAGACCCGGTTGGGTGGAACATGATCCCATGGAAATTCGTGACAGAGTCAATGACGTCATTAAAATCGGACTTCAGAAAGCGGCGATTAACAGGGACCAGCTTGTCGGAATCGGAATTACGAACCAGCGGGAAACATCCGTTGTCTGGAACCCCAGAACCGGCCAGCCTTATTATAATGCCATTGTATGGCAGGACATGCGCACTGAGGAACTATGCCGGAACATGGCAGTGAACGGTGATATGGATTGTTTTCGTTCGAAAGTCGGTCTGCCTCTGGCAACGTATTTTTCAGGCCCTAAAATCAAATGGATGATTGAAAATATTGAAGGGATCAGGCAGGCTGTCGAAAATGGAGAGGCACTTTTCGGCAATATGGACACCTGGTTGATTTGGTGGCTGACCGGCGGTCCGGACGGCGGAGTGCACATAACGGATGTGACAAATGCCAGCCGGACCATGCTGATGAATCTTGAAACGCTGGACTGGGACCCGGATATGCTGAAGATCATGGGTGTCTCCCGGCAGATGCTTCCGGAAATCAGATCATCCAGTGAAGTCTACGGCTATACCAAGTCTTCGGGCGTATTCGGAGATGAAATACCGGTTTGCGGTGATCTGGGTGATCAGCAGGCAGCGCTTTTCGGGCAGACCTGTTTTACCCCCGGCGAGGCTAAGAATACATATGGTACCGGCTGTTTTATGCTTTTAAATACCGGTGAAAAGAGTGTGCAGTCTAAATTCGGTCTTCTGACAACTGTCGGCTACAAAATCGGTGATCAGCCGGCTGTTTATGCCCTGGAAGGTTCCATTGCCATTGCCGGCTCGCTGGTTCAGTGGTTCAGAGATAACCTGGGGCTGATAAACGAATCACATGATATCGAAGACCTGGCAAGGACGGTTGAAGATAACGGGGGGATCTATTTTGTCCCAGCCTTTTCCGGCCTTTTCGCCCCTCACTGGCGCAGCGATGCCCGTGGATTGATTACCGGTTTGACCCACTACATTCATAAGGGCCATATCGCCCGCGCGGTGATTGAGGCAAGCGCATTCCAGGCCAGGGAAATCTTTGAGGCCATGGAAAAAGACTCCGGAATACATCTGACTGCATTGAAAGTTGACGGCGGAATGGTCGGCAACGAACTGCTAATGCAATTCCAGGCGGATATCCTCGATATCCCGGTGATCTGTCCTAAAAACCGTGAAACATCCGTCCTGGGCGCGGCATATGCCGCAGGACTTGCCGTTGGGTTCTGGAAAAATCAATCGGAACTGAAAATGCATTGGGCGGTGGATAAAAAATGGGAGGGAAAAATGCCGGAACAAAAGCGGCAGGAACTCTATGACGGCTGGATGAAGGCGGTTCGACGGAGCTATTCCTGATAACTTCCTGAAACTTAACAGAAACGTTAACTTTTTATGTTTAACACAATTCCTGAATAGTGGTATTGACTTAGAATTTTTTATTCCATATGATATTGACTAAAAAATAGTTATCATAGGGATAAACTCCGGAATCGAACTTCTGAGAAAAACATAATAAACTGGATTTTTTAATGTCTGATTATTTAATAGGATTTTCTGACAATGTCCCTGGCAAATACTATATATCAAAATCCTGCATTGGTTGTACCCTTTGTTCCGTGATTGCGCCGGGAAATTTTATGGAAAACACAGACGAGGGCTTGGCCGTCGGGCACTGTTATGTTTATAAACAGCCAGAAACGGAAGCGGAAGAATTAATATTTGAAGAAGCAATGGATGTTTGTCCAGCAGACGCCATTCGGAATAATGGATCAAGTAATTAGAGGAGGAAGCTGTGAAGCAAATTGTCAGTATCAGTCTTGGCAACAGTGAAGATGA
>JAJRPH010000012.1 GCA_024280875.1 Deltaproteobacteria bacterium
ACTTCTCGGGACAAGGCATCCGTCACCCAGGCGGCCAAAGGATTTTCAGCAACACAGGAAAAACGTCTGGCTGAAACATTTATTTCCAGGATTCAACTGGAACTAGGGCATCTGCATAGATCACGGGCAGAGCTGAACAAACAGCTCAAGGACTACCCTGCCCCGGAAACTGTTCATGAAAAAGACCGCTATGGGGTTTCGCTGTTGTATCATCGCGCCGCTCTTTTAGATAATGCAACGGGTAATTACCCAAACGCATTTGAAAATTTTGCTTTTTCCGCACAACTTTGCCTGAAACTGGAAAATCCGGTAAGTGCCGCCGCAAATATAAAAAACATGGCTGCCGTGGGGCAAAAATTATTTAATCCTCAAACAAACATTGGTTTATCTGATGCACAAATGCGTCGTTTGCAAAAACTGGACACCCAGACCATTGATCTACTTTCTGAAAATTCAGACATTATCGGTTCGATGATCCAGACGGAGTATCATAATATTTTGGGCGTATTCTATTTTAATGCCGCAGGACAAGTCGATAAATCCCTCAATGCTTCACCTAATACTGCACCCAATATTACAATTAAAGCATCTGTACAAAAAATTTTACTCCAGCAGCTTGCGGTCAGCCACTTCATCAAGGGACTGGCGCTGTTTGAAAAAAACACCTCCAAAACCACACGGAAACAGCTTGAAACCGGCGCAGCGCTTTACCTGAACATGGCGGCCGTTGCCCGTGCGCTTGGTGATGCGGAAGCTGCGGACCGTCATTATAAGAATACGCTTAAAGTTTCGGAAACCGGTATTTTCCCGGATTTAAAATGGCGGGCGCTGCTGGGTCTGGGTAAACCAGAAAAAGCCTTAGATGTGTTGGAAACAGTTCCCCTGTCCCGGGCCGGATGTGAGCCCATGGAGATTATCCAGGGCTTTGGATCGCTGGTTTTTAAAAAACTGGGAATCAAACAAACGGAAAGCGCATTAAACCTGGCGGAAAAGATTTCCGAACTGGAACGCTTTAACCGCCTGGCCCCCTTTGTCCTGCCGCAAAACCGGCAGGATAAAATGTTTTTTGCAAAATTGTATCCCCGGTTAGAACGGATCAGCGGATTTAAAAAAGAAATTGCCGCAGCCGATAAAGACCATCAGCCCTTTTTAAAAGAAAGACTGGAAAATGAACAAAAACTTCTTGGTAATCAAATGGGGCCGGATAATAAAAATCTTCCGTCACCATTTTCAGACATCCGGAACAAAGAGACTCGGGATCTGGCGATTCGGCTAATGGCAATGGCTGTAAAAATCGAAAATACTGCAGATGCTTTAGCGGATGTGAACATCAAATTATCAAATAAAAATAACGATACTGAAAAAAACCGGAACCTGGCAGAAAAACTTGCGCAAACCTGGCATTTGCTTGTCAGCCAATACCAGTCCCTTGCCGGAAATGCCTTTTATGCACGACCGGTTTCTTCACCGCCTGATTTTATCACCCTGATGTCGCCGGAAGCATTTGAGGCCATGGATCTTATGGAAGTCCTGTCCGACGATGATGCCGTGGCAAGAATTTTCCATATGGGCATCAAAGATTCCCCGTATGCGGCTTTTTTAATCACCAAAGAAGGCATCACCGCATTTATCACGGATAATACCGATACATTAAAACAAAAAATCGATGAAACCTTTGACTGGTCAACGCCATATATTGCTTATGAAAATCCGGCAGCCCTGAATTTTGGGTTCACATACCCTTACGCACTCAGCGCAACGCATCTGGCACGTTGTATAAACAGCCGGAAACCTTTCAAGCAAAAGCTCATCTCAGTACCGTCGTTTCCGTTTACAAAGCCGGTATCTAAAAAATATGACATCAGATCCTATGAGTCGGTCGCAGAAATAGGCGAAAACGATCTCTGGAATGAATTGTCAACCTCCAACACCCTGCTCATCAGAAATGGGCCTTTGGCAGCCTTCACGGTTCCCACCGAACCGATAGACATTGCCCGTCCATTTTTTGCGATTTATACAGACACTGACACGCGAATTCAGCTTAAAAAACTACTGGCAAAATCTTCTAATCTCTCATTATCTCTTTTATCCGGAAATAAGCCGGAAAATGTCTATCTCATCGGCCATCTTTTTTCCATTTACGGATGTCCGGGACTCATTTTTATTCATGATACCAATGACCAGCCGAAACAAATTTCAAAAAATCTGATTTCAAAGATTCTGGCATCCTATTCTGAAAAATCCGGTATTGAGGCATTAAAATCCGGTTTTTCTACTTTGATCCCTGAACCAGAAAGCGATCCTGAAAACATAAATCCGCCTGAAAATAAAGCGACGGAAATTAGACCGGAAAGAATTAGACCGGCCCAGCTCATGTACCTCGGCTATCAGGGGATGACGAAAAGAGAATCCGCTGCTTTTGCAAAAAACAATTTTATCCAATATGTCAAAGCCGGAAGATCGGATTTTGATCGTCAAGACTTTGTGCCCGCCACCGTGAAGTTTGAAAATGCTATTTCCGTTGCTAATGAGATTTCCAAATATAGCCGGTATCTGCCGGATTTATATAAATACGCCCGTGAAAGCGCCTACCGCTCCGGCAACAATGAGGCGGCGCTAATGTTTGCAAAAGATCTTGCCGATCTCCTTGCAGACATTAAACCGGACTCTAAAGCCCACGCGGAAGCCACTCTGCGTCTGGGACTGATGTATGCTAAAAAAAATGATTATGAAAAGGCGATCCCTGTTATCGAAAGCGCTGTTCACATCATGTCCCGATTGGCGCCGGATGAAGACCTGGCCCGTGCCTTCATGGAACTGGGTATTGTCCTGGAAAATGCCACAAACTATGAAACCGCGCTAAGCAGGTTTAAAGCCGCAGCAGACCTGAGCCGGACGCTGAACAAATCGGAACTGCTGGGTGAGCAGTATTTAAACATCGGCCGGGTTTATGATCTCCGCCTAAACCAGTATGCCACGGCCATTTCCAATTATAAAAAAGCGTTGGATATTTATACGGCTTCTACCGATATTGAGAAAATAGCTGAATCAAAACTCAACATCGGCCGATGTTACCGCTTGTTGGGAAACTTTTCCAAGGCTGACCACTTCTATGAGCAAAGCCTTGAACTGATAGAATCCAAAGCCCCGACACAGTTGATGATCAAAGCCAAAATACTCATTGAGCAGGCGAACAATGCATGGTTCCAGGGAAGATATGAAGAAGCGTTTAAGATTCAGCGACAGTGCTTTACGATCTCTAAAGAACATAACTTTCCGCTGATGCAGGTTATCTCGCTCAATACCGAAGGCCTGATCTGGTGGACTCTGGGGGATTATGACAAGGCGCTTGAAGCGCTTAAAAATGGATTAGCCGATGCCGCAAGCTTGAAAATTCGTGAGGATGAAATTGCCTCGACACTCAATAACATGGGCCTGATATATCGTGACATGGGCAATTATGGAAAAGCGCTGGAAACTTTTGACAAGGCCATTTCAATTGACACATCCATTGGTTCAAAATGGGGACTGGCCTATGACTTTCGAAATAAAGGGCTCACTTACCTGAAGCTCAATCAGCCGGAAACAGCCGTGGCCTTGTTTGATCAGGCGTATGCAATTTCCACTGCCATTGGCAACCGGATTAATGCTGCTAAGGCAATTCTTGGCAAAGGTGATGCGCTGTTTGTTTTAAAAGATTATACCGGCGCACAAGCCGCTTTTAAGACTGCCCTGGAACTTTCAGAGTCCATGCTGATCAGGGAAACACAATGGCGTGCATTATTTGGCCTGGCCAGGATTCAGATCAACTTTTATAAAGATCTGGACGCTGCTGAAAAACTGCTCCGCAAATCCATTGATGTGATTGAACAACTACGTTCGGACATCAAGGTCAAACAGCTCAAGGAGAATTTCATTTTCAATAAACTTTCAGTTTATGAAACACTGGTCAAACTGCGGGCAGATAAAAATCAGCCGACACAAGCCTTTGAAATGGCTGAACGGTCAAGAGCCAGAAATTTTATCGATCTTTTAGGCGGTGCGCAGATAGGGTTTGCGGATGAAGCTGATAATAAACTTTATAAAAAACAACAGATCATAAAATCAGAAATTGAAACATCCGAATTATTATTAAAAATGTCCTCAGACCCGTCTGAACGTAAAATTTATGAAGAAACCTTAAAAAAGCTGCAGCATGATCTTCAAAACATAATGATTGATATGCAGCTACAAAACCCTCAACTGGCGTCAATGGTTTCAGTCCCCCAGATGGATACGGAAAAACTGCTGAAATATCTGGAACCGGAAACCGCCCTGTTATCCTATTATCTTCTTGAAAAAGAAATTTTCTGCTGGATTTTGCGGTCCGACAATAAAAATCCTGAAAACCGAATCCAGCTGATCCGGATTCCGGCAAACAGGGTTGAACTGGAAAAACGGATTTTGGAGTACCGGCGAATCATCCAGAATCTTGAACCCTATGAAAGGCACTCCGCAAATTTGTATGCACAGCTGTTTGAACCATTAACAAAGTATCTGGAAGGGGTTCATACTCTTGGTATCATCCCTCACGGTTCTCTGCATTATCTTTCTTTTGCCACTTTATACAATGGAAAATCTTTCCTCCTGGATCGATTCTCCCTGTTTTATGTTCCCAGCGCCGCCGTACTGGAATATACTTTAAGCCGACGGATGGCCCGCCCTTATCGAAGCCCGAAAGTTCTTGCGATAGGCAACCCGGATCTGGGTGATCCGATTTTAGACCTTCCGTTTGCTGAACAGGAAGTTGGAGCCATCAAATGGAATTTCCCGGAAATAACTATTTTAACGGGGAAAAATGCAACAAAAGACTGGGTGATTAAAAATATATCCGACTTTGACATAATCCATATTGCTTCTCATGGGGAATTTGACCCTGTCAATCCCTTGCTGTCTGCTATTAAACTTGCCGAGCCAGAGGATAAAAACTTTACAAAATCCGATTCCGATGGCAATTTAGATGCAGGTGAAATTTTTGGCTTGAAAATAAACGCCGATATGGTGTTTTTAAGCGCCTGTCAGACCGGGCTGGGAAAAATAAGTGAAGGGGATGATGTGGTCGGTCTCAACCGCGCGTTCTTTTTTGCAGGGACACATACGGTTATATCGAGCCTCTGGCGGGTCAGTGATGTATCCACGGCGATCATGATTAAAACATTTTATCGCCTCTATATGAATCAGGACAAGGCTGACTGCTTAACGCAGGCAGCCCTCCATGTAAAAACACGTTACCCTCATCCCGGATATTGGGGGGCGTTCACTTTGGTCGGTGATTATTACTGATGGCTTCGGGATTGCCGATCTTACCGCATCTACTTCGTCAGATGCTTTCCCGCATAGACGACTATAGCGGAAAAGCATCTTCCTTGTACCTGCGGCAACCTCGACAATCGTTCAATTCATTTTTAAATTTGACAAATTAATAATAGATTTTCAGACACAAACTTTTTTAAACGAGGTGTCAAAATGAAACGACCTTTAATTCTCTCTTCAACGCTGCTCTTTTTTTTATTTGTGTTCTTATCCATCAGCTTTGCCGCAACAACCCTGTACGTAACATCTGAAAATGCGGAGTTAAAATCCGAAAGTTCCAGTTCATCGGCCACCATTGTCGAGTTAAAGCGCGGGTCCTCTCTTATTCTTGTTACCACTGAAGGCAGATGGTACAAAGTTACCACATTAATGAACGAGAGCGGCTGGATTTACCGGGGCAAAGTTTCTGAAGAAGAACCTGAAATAGAAGAAGCCGAAGACGATGAAGGTGGTTTGGGCGGTCTTCTTGGCGGACTTTCCGGAAGTGACATCAATGCGGATGCCGCTGATTCATCACGAAGTATCAGGGGGCTGTCCCCGGAAGCCAAAGAATATGCTAATACAACCGGCACTCCCCAGCAGAGCCAGGATGCGCTTGATTCCGTGATATCACGGACCGTCAACGATGCGGAGATAAATCAATTTTTAAAAGAAGGCAAAATCGGCGAATATGCTGATTAACAAGTGAGAATGAGAGGATACCATGAATAATCTAAAAGATATTTCACCCATGAGAACTGTTACGAGCCGTAGAAATTTTTTAAAACTGGCAGGCCCGTTTGCTCTGTTTCTTTCATGTCCGGCATACGCGTTTGATATTTTCAAAATCATTGATCCGAGCGGCCAAAACAGTGATATCCAGAAAGCAAAACAAGCCCTTGAAGGACTGACCGGAATTGTTCAGAGTGCCGAAGGCATTGATTACAAATCCGAATTTGCCATTGGTGAGACACTGGCGCTGGAAGGATTTCAGCGTTACGGCCTACCGGTAAAAAACGAAAAAATTCAGACTTATGTCGATACTTTGGGCAACGCGGTGGCAAAAAATTCTACTCGCCCGGAAATCACTTATTATTTTGTGGTCGTGGACACGCCGATTTATAACGCATTTTCCCGTCCCGGCGGCATCGTTTTTATCAGCAGGGCATTGATCAAGGGTATGAATGATGAAGCTGA
>JAJRPH010000241.1 GCA_024280875.1 Deltaproteobacteria bacterium
CAAATCCTGAGTGATAATTTGTACTTAGCGTACCATGAAGAAACGAAGGATGTAGCGCAACACAGAATTTGGACTTTTTACGAAGCCATCAATCTTCTTGTATTTAATGATTGTCGCCTTGACCTGAATCTTTTTTTTCATTATGTTCGAAATGTTATAAATGAGTGCCAGTAAATTATCTGTGCGCAAACATACCATGAAATAAATTGAGTTTGTTGTCAATGATGTCATTATTCATTTTATCATTATCTTGAATCACAAAAAAATATTGCCAACGGAGTTCTTCAATGAAAAAATATTCACATAACTTTGTTGAAAAGTATGAAGGATTCACCGGTTTCGGCTGGGACCGAGAATCAGATCAAAATACGGTGATCTGTTATCTGCAGATGTTTTCAGATGATCAGCTGATGAAAAGTATTATCGAAAGACTTTCAGAAAATGAACTGGAAGAAGTCTACTCTCTGATTAACCGGCTGCTTAAAACACACTTAAAAGATAGCGAGTATCACAAACTTTTTTTAAAGGATGAGCACCCTTAACAAGGTATTAAAAATTCGAACTCTTACTGTAGGAGAAACCTCCAATGCTGAATGATAAACAGCTTCACCGTTATGCGGATGTCCTTTTATGGGGCCTTAAGACCGCCCGACACGGAAAAATAAAAAAAAACGATATCATCATCATCCGATATGATCTGCCTGCAATAAAACTTGTAGAGATACTTCATAAAAAACTGATCGGAATGGGTGTTCATCCAGTGCATCGCCTGTTGCAGACACCGGTGATGGAAAAAAACTTTTATTCTCTGTCTTCAAAAAACCAACTGGTCTTCATACCACCGGGAGAAGAAGAATTATATAAAAACTTAAACGGCACCATTGCCATACTCGCCCCGGAATCATTGACACATTTGAGCGGTATTGATTCAAACAAAATCGGACAGTCTCTAAAAGCCAGAAAAATATTGCGGGAATCCCTGGATCAGCGTGAGGATCAAGGGCTTTTCAGCTGGACGCTGGGTATGTATCCTACAGCAGAACTGGCAAGTCATGCCGGAATGCCTGTTAAAGATTATACCGCCCAGATTGTTAACGCCTGCTTTTTAAACCGTATCGACCCTATTGCACAGTGGGAATCCATATACCGTAAAGCAAACACACTCAAACAATGGCTGAACCGGATGAAAATTTTAAAATATCATATTGAATCGAATAATGTGGATCTTGAAATTACACCCGGTGAAAAACGCCAATGGATCGGTATATCCGGGCATAACATACCCAGTTTTGAATTATTTTTGTCCCCGGACTGGCGCGGCACGAGAGGCAAATATTATGCTGATCAGCCATCGTATCGGAGTGGAAATTTTGTTAAAGGAATCCGCATTGAATTTAAGAATGGCAAAGCGATCAAGGCGACGGCTGATAAAGGTGAGGAATTTTTAAAAAAACAATTATCCATGGATAAAGGAGCCTGCAAACTCGGCGAATTTTCATTAACCGACAAAACCTTTTCAAAGATTAACCTGTTTATGGCCAACACACTTTTTGATGAAAACTACGGCGGTAAATACGGCAACTGTCATGTTGCACTGGGTGCCTCCTATTCCGATACTTACAGCGACAAACCTTCGGAATTAACCAAAGAGATGAAAAAGAATCTGGGATTCAATGATTCCGCACTTCACTGGGATATCGTTAACACGGAGAAGAAAATAGTCACTGCGCATATGGCGTCAGGCAAAAAAAAGGTCATATATGAAAACGGACGGTTTACATATTAAGATGGTCAAACCGCTTATTTTAAAAAACACCATCCAAAAATATGCCTGGGGTTCTTATTTTGCCATTCAGCAGCTGACGGATACGGCCCCAACTAAAGAGCCATGGGCGGAACTTTGGATGGGTGCTCATCCCAAAGCACCGTCACAAGTTTTTGTTGATGGGAAATGGGTTGCGCTTCTTGATGTCATCAGCCGTTTTCCGGAAAAACTTCTCGGAAAAAATACCGCTAAAAAATTTAACAATACCCTGCCCTATCTGTTTAAAGTTCTGGCTGCTGAACAGGCTCTTTCTATCCAGGCGCATCCAAATGCCGTGCAGGCGAAAAACGGATTTGAACGGGAATCAGGAACCGGGCTGGATATCAATGCGCCGTCAAGAAATTATAAGGATAACAACCACAAACCCGAATGCATATGCGCACTCACACCATTTACCGGGTTAAAGGGATTCCGGAGAATCCCTTCTATTCTTGAACGGATCGATCGTTTTTGTCCGTATGAGTTGTCAGCTGAAATTGAAAATTTTAAAAACAAAGATTTAAAACTTTTTTTTCAGTCCCTGATGGAACTGCCGGAACGCCAAAAAAAAACGGTAATACAAGAAACTGTTGAAAACGCGAAAAAACAAGCTGCATCGGATCTAACCAGTAAATGGATTCTCAAACTTTACCATCAGTATCCCCATGACCTCGGCATCATTTCTCCGCTGTTTTTAAACCTGTTTTGCTTGGAACCCGGCCAGGCGCTGTTCCTGCCGGCCGGTGAATTGCACGCCTACCTGGACGGTCTTGGCATTGAATTAATGGCCAATTCCGACAATGTTTTAAGAGGCGGCCTTACGCTCAAACATGTGGATGTGCCGGAACTCTTAAATGTTCTGAATTTTATTGAATCAGATATTGAAATCCTGATGCCGGAACGCATATCCGACTGCGAGAGCAAATACCCGGTTTTTGCCGAAGAATTTCAGCTGTCGGCGATCCATGTCAGCGATTCAAAAACCTATATCTCCCATCAACAACGCAGTGTTGAAATTCTGTTGTGCATCCAGGGCAACTCACGATTAACAGTTAATACGGATAGTGATGAATTCATCAAATTAAAAAAAGGCGATTCAATTTTGATTCCGGCAGCAGCCAAAGCGTACCACCTCAAGGGCAATGCCCGGTTTTACAAGGCTAGCGTTCCTCTCTGACTTTAAATTTTTTTTACAAATCATTTTTTTACATGAACTTAAAAATTAATGAAATATTTTACAGTATTCAGGGAGAATCCTTATATGCGGGACTTCCCTGTATTTTTATTCGGTTAACCGGTTGCAACTTGCGCTGTTCTTATTGTGATACCCGGTATGCCTATGAAGAAGGTCATTTCATGTCCATAAAAGAGATCTTTGATCACCTTTCTCAATATCATTGCAATCTGGTTGAGATTACCGGTGGGGAACCACTGTGTCAGAATGCAACTCCTTTTTTAATCACACAACTGATTGAAAAGGGATACACCGTTCTTATAGAAACAAACGGCAGCAAAGATATCGGAATAGTGGATTCACGATGCATTAAAATTATTGACATCAAATGTCCGGGCAGCGGGGAGTCCCGGAAAAATGACCTGGAAAACTTAAACCGGTTAAGTATAAGCGATCAGTTAAAATTTATAATCACCGATAAACAGGATTATGAGTATGCCAAAAAAATTATCCATTCCGCCTGGCCCGTCCCATACCCGGTCCCGGTTTTATTTTCAGCGGTAGATCCGCTTCTGGATCATGCAATCTTAGCAGAATGGATACTTGCAGACAACCTTCCGGTAAGACTTCAGGTTCAACTTCACAAAATCCTCTGGCCAAATGAAGATAAAGGCAGATAGCAAATGAATCAAACTGACAAAAAAGCAATTATTTTATGCAGCGGCGGTCTGGATTCCACCACAGTGCTTGCCATTGCGCGATCTGTAAATTTTGAATGCTATACATTAAGTTTCTTTTATGGCCAGCGGCATCATCATGAATTACAGGCAGCCAAAAGGATATCCAAAG
>JAJRPH010000242.1 GCA_024280875.1 Deltaproteobacteria bacterium
ACCGCAGTCGAAGCTATTGAAGATGTTTTAAATATCCGGCTGGCCGCTGATGAGGATGTTTACACCTCCCGTCGTTTTTGTCTTACGAGCGGCCATTTGTCTCGTTCGGAGGTTGAACTGGTGGCTGATGAACTGCTGTCAAATGATATCATTCAGCAGGTACGGGTTTTTTCAAAAGAAGAATGGGATTCCACCGTCGGGGTCGGCTATATTATTCCCAAGGTTAAACTGGATCATACGCCAACCGTATCAAACATTTCCATGGATAGCGATGCCGCACTCAGACAAGTCAGTGACGAACGAAATCTGGCGTTAAATGAAAATGATGTGCCGGTTATCCGTTCATATTTCGCAAATGCCGAGGTCCAGGCCCAAAGGACCCAGGTTGGTTTGTCCGAACCCACGGACGTGGAACTGGAGTATATTTCCCAGGCCAGAAGTGACCATTGTAATCACAATACCTTTCGCGCAGAGTTTACCTATACGGATTTCGAAACCGGAAAAACGGAAACAGTAGACAACCTGTTTAAAACCTATATCGAAGCTCCGACACTTTTACTCAAGGAAAAGAAAGACTGGGTGATATCGGTATTGTGGGACAATGCCGGCGTCGGCAGGTTTGATGAAAATAATTACTACGTCATTACCGGTGAAACTCATAATTCCCCATCAAATATAGAAGCCTATGGCGGTGCTATTACCGGTATTGTTGGTGTTTACCGGGACCCATTGGGAACCGGTCTGGGCTCTAAACTGATTATGGGCAGTTATGGTTTCTGTGTGGGTACCCGGGATTATAAAGGTGATCTGAAGCCGAAGCTGCATCCCCGACGCCTGTTGGACGGCGTGATTGAAGGTGTCCGGGACGGGGGCAATAAAAGCGGTATTCCGACAGGTTTTGGTCAGGTAACTTTCCATCCGGGATATATGGGAAAATGTCTGGTTTTTGTAACTGCTCTTGGAATAATGCCGTCAGTGGTTGACGGTAAACCCTCTGAGCAGAAAACAGCGTCTCCCGGTGAACTGATTGTCATGTGCGGAGGCCGGGTCGGCAAGGACGGGATTCATGGGGTCACGGCTTCTTCGGAAACGTTTTCCGAACATACCCCTGCCGGGCATGTGCAGATTGGTGATCCGTATACGCAGAAAAAAATGCATGATTTTCTGTTAGAAGCCCGTGATGAAGGCCTGATTCCCCATATTACGGACAACGGGGGCGGCGGGTTGTCGTCTTCTGTCGGGGAATCCGCCATGATGTCCAACGGGTGCGAGGTTTATCTTGAAAAAGTTCCGTTAAAATATGACGGTCTGGATCAATGGGAAATATGGGTTTCAGAATCCCAGGAACGCATGACCGTTGCTGTGAACCCCAAAAAGATTGACCGGTTTATGTCGCTTTCCGCTAAACACGCGGTGGAAAGTACGGTCATTGGTAAATATACTGATTCAGGAAAGCTTCATATCACATACAATGGTGAGACCTGCGCCTATGTTGGCATGGACCTGCTGAAATCAGGTTTTCCCCAGTGGAAATTTGAAGCCCAATGGATTTCGCCGGAACAGCGCGGACTTTATGAACCGGTCATCACTGAGGCGAAAAATTTTAATAGCGTACTGCTTGATTTGCTTGCCCGGCCCAATATTTGTTCAAAGGAGTGGATTACCCGGCAATATGATCATGAAGTTCAGGGCGGCAGTGTTATTAAGCCTTTGGTCGGCAAAGACCGGGATGTCTATAGTGATGCAACAGTGATCCGTCCGGTGCTTTCATCTTCGCGGGGTATTGTTTTCTCACAATCGCTTTTGCCCATGTATTCGGCGATTGATGCCTATCACATGACTACATGTACCATTGATGAAGCGTTTCGCAGAATGGTGGCCGTCGGTGGGAACCCCGATCATATCGGCGGAGTGGATAATTTTTGCTGGCCCAACATTGCCTATGATCCGGATAAAAATCCGGACGGCCGGTTTAAGGCCGCCCAGCTGGTTCGATCATGCCGGGCGCTTTATGAAATGTGCATGGCATACGGTATTCCGTTGCTATCCGGAAAAGACAGTATGTATGTGGATGGCCATCTGCCGGGTAAATATGGTGAATCCCACAAAGTTTCCGCCCTGGAAACCATGCAGTTTTCAACTGTTGGGGTAGTGGGGAATATTGAAAAGTGCGTGACCATGGATGTGAAATGCGTCGGTGATCTGGTATACATCCTGGGCGACACCCGAAATGAACTGGGCGGATCCGAATATTATGATCTGTTCGGATATACTGGAAAAAATGTCCCGCAGGTGTTTGCCGAAAAATTCCTTCCAACCTATCATGAGCTGTTTTCAGCCATTGAAAAAGGACTGGTGGCTTCCAGTCACGGCATATATCGCGGCGGACTTGGCATACATCTGGCGATGATCGCCATGGGGGGGAATCTGGGGCTTGATATTGATCTTTCCGGTGTCCCCGCAGGCAGCGTATTACAAAACGACACGCTGCTGTTTTCAGAATCCGCCGGCCGGTTTCTGGTAACGGTTGCACCTCAGTTTAAGGAAGAATTTGAAAAAATATTTGTAGATATTCCCTGCGGCTGTATCGGTACGGTGACCACTTTGACCAAGCTTGACATTAAAGATATTAATGGAAAACAGTTGATATCAGTTTCTGTGGCGGATTTAAAGAGTGCCTGGAAAAAGCCATTTGGGGAACTGATTTAATTTTTTTTAAATTATAATTTTTTAACTCTCTGTGACCTCTGTGGTGAATAACTAATTTGTGACCTCTATGGTGAGTAATTAAAATGACAACTTCTAAAATTAAAGCCCTGGTTCTTACCGGATATGGTTTAAACTGTGATATGGAAACAGCGTATGCGCTGGAACTTGCCGGGGCTGCTGCCGACCGGGTGCATATTAACGCCATCATAGACGGAGCTGTTAGCTTAGACGATTACAAAATTCTGGTTTTCGGCGGCGGTTTTAGCTGGGGGGATGATCACGGTGCCGGTGTAATCCAGGCGGTCCGCATGAAACACAATATCGGCGATCGGTTGACCCGGTTCGTGGAAAACGGAAACCTGGTCATTGGCATTTGCAACGGATTTCAGACCATCGTCAACCTCGGCCTGCTGCCGGGGCTTGATGATGATTATAAAAACCGCAGCGTGGCGCTGACTTATAATGACTGCGGAAATTTTAGGGACGACTGGGTAACGCTGGCGATCAATCCTGATTACCTGTGTTTTTACAAAAAACCTGACAAGAATCGAGCTGCCCGTCCGTCACGGTGAAGGCAAGTTTGTGGCGGATGATAAAATTATCAGCCCGCTGATTAAAAATAACCAGGTAGCGTGCCAATATGCGCTACCGGTCGAGTCAATCGAATCAGCCGTCTCAGCCGCCGACAAACAGTTTCCCTATAACCCCAATGGTTCCCTGATGGATATTGCCGGCATTTGCGATCCCACAGGCCGTGTATTCGGTCTCATGCCCCACCCGGAAGCCTTCAACCATTTCACCAATCATCCGGACTGGTCTTCATTAAAAGAAAAGATTAAACGCGGAGAAATGGATGCCGCATCACAGCCGGTTACGGGTATCCGCATTTTTGAAAATGCAGTGGAATATTTTTTCTAACCGTTTTTAGAAAAACTCAGGTAAAATTCTAATTTCTCATTTTGGCAAACGTTCCTTCTCCGGTCATTGGTGTTTTTAAAAAATCAATGGTTTTTATTCGTCATATCCCGGTGGCAATATTTCATTGTCGATAAGCGACTTTGCTTCCGCGACAATCTGTTTTGGAAACATTTTTAACTCCTGCGAAGAGAAAGGAAGGTTCGGGAAATATTGAACTACCAATTTATATACTGCCAGAGCCTGGGCGCGGTCCCGTTTTTTTTTGATTGGGTCACGATCAAACTGTTTACTCAACCAAAATTTATGCAGCGCGAATGCCCGTGGATCTGGTACGATCATATTTGCCGGAAAGCCGTCTTCACCAATCACCGCTTGTGAAAATGGCGGTGAGGATATCAGCCAGTGCAGGTTTCTGATCTCGGCGGCCATTAAGTCTTCAGCGTCTCCCATTTGTCGGACCTCTTTGACCCGTATGGATTTCGGCTCCGGTTTGACCAGATCGACCATATATCCCGAGCGATTAACCGCTCGAAAGCTTTTTTCACCAATCATGGTAAATGAGCGATCCGCTTTACGCAGAATGCCAATCAAGCCTGCCGGATCTACGTTGTCAAATGACACAAGGCGCAAACGGGATCGAACATCCCACAGGATGTCCATGTCTTTCGTGGCAGTTAGGTCGCTTTTAAAAAAAATACCTGCTATAGCTTCGTATGCGAATAAGGCATTGGTTCCAATCACCTTCAGATTGCGACCCAGCAATTGACGTTGTTCGAGAAGTCTGAGGATGGCGGTTACCAGTCTTGATGGCTTCGTAAAAAGTCC
>JAJRPH010000243.1 GCA_024280875.1 Deltaproteobacteria bacterium
CGGCATTAAATCAATTAAATACCTGATGTTGTAAATGTCGATTCCGGTTTTTAATTCAACCCGGAGCTGGTGGGTAATGATATCGAACTTTCCCTTAGATGGTGTTGCTGTTTATGTTCCTAATCCTCTTCGGATGAAAAATTCTGATGTAGATAGCTGCGCATCTGATCCGTGCTGACGATGTCATTATGCTTTTTGCGAAAGTATTTGCTCAGATAGAGTTCGCGGTCTGCTTCCCGGATGATCATTGACAGATCACTCGATCCGGATGCATATACACCGATACTCAACCCGAGCATGGGGTCGGAGCTTTGAATGTTTTTATTCCAGTCTATGATCATCTGGTCGATTCGGGTAGCGAGTTTTTTACCTTCATCGGTTTTGGCATTGGGCATAAGAATGATGAACTCATCACCGCCATACCGGGCCAGAACATCGGATTCACGAATCGAAGTTTTCAATATGTTGGTAATATTGCAGATAAGCTTGTCTCCAGAAAGGTGCCCGTAATGATCATTGATTCTTTTCAGATCATCAATATCCATCATAAGAATACAGATGGAATAATAATCTCGTTTTACACGCTCCTGCTCCCGTTTTAACACTTCATTAAAATAATGCCGGTTATAAATGTCTGTCAGCGGGTCGATCATGGCAAGATCTTTGACCTTCTGGTGAAGGAATGCATTTTCAGCGGCAATACCGGTAAATGCACCAATGGCCGAAAGGATTTCCATATCCAGGACGGTAAACGGTTTATCCACTTTGTCCGAATAGACAGGTGGTGATTCCGGGCCGGCGCTTTTCGGGGCGGGTTCGATTTTGTTGATCATTTCCAACGCCCCGATTACCCGATTGCTTCCATTTAAGATGGGAACGCAGACAATGGAGCTTGTTTTAAAATTCAGCAGGTCATCCACTCGGGGGCTGAATCGCGGATCTTTTTTTACATCCTCGACAATAGCCGGCTTCCGGTTCTGGCAGACCCAACCGGCGATCCCTTCATTTTTTTCAATATATACTTTTTTTAATTTTGTCGCATCCACCCCCATAATAATTTCGAATTTTAACCGCTCTGTTTTTTCTTCCACAAGCAGTAATGACCAGTTGCACGGGGAGAAGTATTCGCCAATGAGTTTCATGACGCGGTTGAATACTTCTTTGGGGTTGAGTGAGGACGTCAGGATGCGTCCGATCTCACAGAAAATTTTTGACTGGCTTTGGCTATAACACAGGTTGGATTCCGAAAGGTTGTCTGTCATGCGTTTATCCTTTTATTATTTGAAAGTCAAACCAGGTGTCGGAATGTTTCGTTGCGCGACGAATGGCAAGCTATGTGGCAGAGATCATAGCATGAAGCAGACAATAGTTCAATCAGTGAAAGGCGACAGGACAGGGATTAAAAATTACAAATGAATTACCGGCCCGGCATAAGACTGGACGGCAACGCTGACATCCAGGCGGGTATCCGGCAGGTGCTCGGTGACGACTTGAAACGCTTTTTCCGGTGTATTGTTGGTTTCACTTAAATGCGCCAGAATTACATGGGACATCTGGTCGTGCATGACATCCATGAGCAGCTCCCGGGAAGATTCGTTGGACAGGTGTCCGGTCCTGCCTTTTACCCGCTGTTTGACCGGCCAGGGATAGGGACCTTCTTCCAGCATGGGCACGTCATGATTGGCTTCGAGTATTAAGCAGCAGCAGTTTTTTAAATGCTCCCTTACCATGGCTGTGGCAATTCCAAGATCCGTTGCAATGCCGATTTTTTGCCCATTGCATCCTATGGTAAATCCTGCGGGATCACTGGCATCGTAGGAAATTGAAAAAGGGCGGATGTTTAAGCCCTTGATGGTAAATTCGGTGCCGCAGGAGAAATTATTGATATTCTTGATGCTGCCGAGCTGCTTAGAAGCGGTGTTAAATGTATCGGATGAGATGTAAACCGGCAGGTTATATCGTCTGGCTAAAATTCCCACTCCCCGAATATGGTCCGAATGCTCATGGGAAACGATAATGGCATCAATATTTTTTGCATTGAGATTTCTGGACTTCATGCGGCGTTCAATCTCAACCCCGGACAGTCCTGCATCAATTAAAACGGATGTGTCGCCATCGGAGATATAAATTGAATTGCCGCGGCTGCCGCTGGCCAGCATACATATTTGCATCATGTCCCGGTGTGTCCGAAGCCCCCACTGTTTCGCTCTGACTCATCCAGTGTTTCAACCACTTCAAACCGGGCCTGACAGACTTTGTTGATCACCATCTGAGCGATCCGGTCCCCCCGGTTAATCACATAGGGGGCTTTCCCAAAATTGATCAGCGCGATTTTTACTTCACCCCGATAATCCGCATCAATGGTTCCGGGGGAATTAATTATACCTATGCCGTGTTTGACCGCCAGGCCGCTTCGGGGACGGATTTGGGCTTCAAATCCAATGGGCAGTGAAATGGCAAAACCCGAAGGGACCAGAATGATCTCTCCGGGTTTCAGCGCAGTCGGCTGTTCAACCGCTGCGCAAATATCCATTCCTGCTGAATGAGGCGTCATATATCGGGGAAGATCAATATCCGCGTCCTGATCCGGTCGAACCCGGCAGCATTTAACAATTGTAGCGTCAGGCATCAGCTTCTATTTAATTGTTTTCCGGTTTCTTTTCGTCGGTCAAAAGGGCCTTGCGGCTCAGCTTGATTTTGCCGTCCCGTGAGACATCAAGGACTTTGACTTTTATGATATCGCCTTCCTTAACAATATCACTGACCTGTTTAACACGATAATTAGCCAGCTCTGAAATATGAACCAGTCCGTCGGTTTTGGCTTTAATCTGAACAAAGGCACCAAAATCGGTTATTTTAACAACTTTGCCTTCATATATTGCTCCGATTTCAGGGTCCATGCCGATATCCTGAACAATTTGCACTGCCCGATCACCTTCTTCTTTGCTGACGGCGGCGATTTTTACAATACCATTATCATTGATTTCAATCCGGGTATTGGTCTCGCTCTGGATAGACCGAATCATCTTGCCGCCGGGTCCGATCACATCGCCGATACGTTCCGGATTGATTTGAATGGCATATACATTCGGCGCATAAGGGGACATTTCATCCCGATGGATACTAATGGCTTCCTGCATTTTTTCCAGAATATGCAGCCGTCCTGCCTTGGCCTGTTCAAGTGCTTTTGCAAGGATCTCCTTGGAAAGTTCGCGAACCTTGATGTCCATCTGGAGTGCGGTAATACCGTCGGCGGTTCCGGCGACTTTGAAATCCATGTCACCGGTGTGGTCTTCATCTCCGAGGATATCCGACAGCACAACAGTTGTTTCGCCGTCAGTGACAAGCCCCATGGCAATACCTGAAACCGGCGCTTTAATGGGAACCCCCCCGTCCATCAGGGCCATGGAAGCCGAGCATACGGTGCCCATGGATGATGATCCGTTGGACTCTAAAACTTCGGATACCATACGGATGGTATAATCAAAATCTTCCTTGTCGGGCAGGACCTTGGCAATCGCTCGTCGGGCCAGGGTCCCATGGCCGATATCCCTGCGGCTCGGCCCGCCGGGACGTCTGACTTCGCCGACGGAAAAGGGAGGAAAATTATAATGGAGCATAAACGACCGGTTTTCTTCCCCGTTTAAGGTCTCGATTCGTTGTTCATCAGGTCCGGAACCAAGTGTCAATACACCAAGAACCTGGGTTTCGCCTCGGGTAAAAAGAGCGCTACCGTGAACACGGGGTAGCAGACCCGCTTCACAGGTAATCGGCCGAACTTCGTCAAAAGCGCGGTTGTCGATTCTGCGGCCTTGTTTGAGGATCATGTCCCGGCAGATATTTTTTTCCAGATCTTTGAAGACCTTGGAGACTTCTTTTTTCCGTTCCGCATAATCTTCACCCAGGCCTTCAAAAATTTCGGTTTTGAGTGCGGACAATGTTTTGCTGCGGATTACTTTTCCGGGAATCGTAACTGCTTCAGAAATTTTTTCGCTGGCTGCGGTCGCAATTTTTTCTACCAGTTCCGGATCATTCTCTTTGGGTACAAACACCCGTTTTTCAACACCGACACTTTCGATCAATTTTTCCTGAATGCCAATGATGGGCTGTAATTGTTCATGACCGAAAAAAATGGCTTCCAGCATTTCCGCTTCGCTGACAATGTTGCCTCCGCCTTCCACCATTGTGATACCGGTCTTTGAACCGGCCACAATTACGCTTATATCCGAAATTTTTCGTTCTTCAATGGTCGGATTGGCGATCAGTTTGCCGTCAACACGACCTACGCGAACACACGCGACCGGGCCATCAAACGGGATATCCGAGATCATGAGTGCGGCTGACGCGCCGTTTAATGCGAGAATATCCGGATCATTGACTTTGTCCATGGACAAAACCGTCACGATCACCTGGGTTTCAAAACCATACCCTTTGGGGAAAAGCGGTCGGATGGGCCGGTCAGTCAGACGGGCGGTGAGGGTTTCCTTGTCGCTCGGCCGGCCGATTTCACGCCGGAAATAGTTTCCGGGAATACGCCCGGCGGAATAAATTTTTTCCTGGTATTCAACGGACAGCGGTAAAAAATCAATATCGGGTCGCTCGTCTTTAGAAGAAACCACTGTCACAAGAGCAATGGTTTCACCATATTGAATCATGACTGCGCCGGACGCCTGGCGGGCGACCTTTCCGGTTTCGATACTGAGTGTTTCTCCTCCGATATTTGTACTAAAAGAAAGTTCCATTTTAATTTAATCTCCTGATAAAAATCCGACGTTCAAAAGTGATGGTCTCGTAAAAAGTCGAAAATCCAAAAATAATTATTTATAATTTTAATATGTTAAGCAATCAAAATAGGCCGGAATTGGCCCTTTTACGATTCCATCAAAAGCTCCGGGTAAAAAATCTAAGATTCCGGAGCCGCCTGAATGAGAATATTGGTTACCCTCAAACGTCGATATGCTGAATATAAAGGAACATATCATTTCAAGGGGATTGTTATTTATCGTCTGAGGCCAAGCTCTTTAATTATTGATCGATACCGAATGACGTCTTTATTTTTGACATAATTTAGCAGTCTGCGTCGCTTGCCGACCATGACCAGCAGTCCTCTTCGGGAATGATGATCTTTTTTGTGAATTTTCAAGTGCTCGGTCAGGTGCAAGATCCGATCGGTTAAAAGGGCAATCTGAACTTCCGGTGATCCGGTGTCGGCATCGTGAAGTTTGAACCGGTTAATGGTTTCCGTTTTCTTTTGTTCTGGGATATTCACTGTTTCCTCCTCCATGGGTATATTTTCATATCTTAAATAGGGTTATATCATATTATGGATTGTGAAAAACACAACAATAATTATACCGGTCATTATTTTCATCAGGGCTCAATACTGCAAGTAGCTGATCTCTTTCATCAATAATTTTGATAAAAGGGTTGCCGTCATCCCTGGTATCAATTCGGATATCAATTTTGATATCAGTTAATGCGAGGCTTTTTCCGTATTTTATTTTTTCCATTAAATCGTCATCCGCGACATACGCCATCATCTCCGAAAGAGAATCCGACATGGGAATGAGTCGATTTTTTATCTTTTCCAGGCTCTGATGTGATTCGATATCAG